>JAGBAV010000052.1 GCA_017938795.1 Clostridia bacterium | reverse complement strand
CTGCCCGCCGGAGAGCATCACGCCGCACTCGCCGACGATGGTGTCGTACTTGTCGGGCATGGCCATGATGTCCTCATGGATCTCCGCGAGCTTCGCGGCTTCGACGATCTCCTCCATGGTCGCGTCGGGGCGGCCGTAGCGGATATTGTCAAGGATGCTGCCGGCGAAGAGGAAGACGTCCTGCTGAACAATGCCGACATTGGCGCGCAGGTCGCGGAGCTTCAGCTTGCGGATGTCCTTCCCGTCCAGCGTAATGGTGCCGCTCGTCGCCTCATAGAAGCGCGGGATCAGCTGGCAGAGCGTGGTCTTGCCGCCGCCGCTGGGGCCGACCAGCGCGAGCATCTCGCCCGGGCGGATGTGGAGGTTGACGTTGGAGAGCACGGCTTCCTTCTTTTCGTCATAGGTGAAGGTCACGTTGCTGAAGCGGATGTCGCCCTCGGCCTTGTCAAGGGGCTGAGCGTCCGGCGCGTCGGTGATATCCGGCTGCTCGTGCATGATCGCGCGGAAGCGCTGGAAGCCAGCCATGCCCTGCGTGAACTGCTCGGTGAAATTCGTCAGCTTGCGGATGGGGCTCTGCACGCTGGCGACGTACATATTGAAGGTGACCAGCGTGGCGATGTCCATCTCGTTCTTCATGATCAGCCAGCTGCCAAAGCAGATGACCGACAGGCTCATTAGGTTCATCAGCAGGTCCGTGCCGGAGAAGAAGCCGGCCATGACCTTGTAATAGCCGCGGCGCGCATCGACATATGCGTCCGTGCAGCGGGTGAATTTCTCGATTTCTTTCTCCTCGTTGCCGAAGGCCTTCGCCACGCGGATGCCGGAGATGGAGCTCTCGATCTCCGCGTTGATGCCGGCGACGCGCTGCTTGACCGCACGGGAGGAGCGCATCATCGATCCGCGGCGCATGGCGACGAAGACGACAATCACCGGCACGGAGACGAGCAGCACAAGCGCCAGCGAGGGCTCGATGCCGAAGAGCACGATGAACGCGCCGATGAGCGTGACGAAGGAGATGAACAGATCCTCCGGGCCGTGGTGCGCCAGCTCCGTGATGTCGAACAGGTCGTTCGTCACGCGGGACATGAGCAGGCCGGTGCGGTTCTTGTCGTAGAAGGAGAAGCCCAGCTTCTGCATGTGCGCGAAGATATCCGCGCGCATGTCCGCCTCGATGCGCACGCCCATCACGTGGCCGATGTAGGTCACGATCCACTGCGCGCCGGTGCGGATGAGGTACAGACCCAGCATAGCCAGCACAATCAGCATGAAGGTGCGGGTCATCTGGTTGGGAATGTAGTCATAGAGGATCTTGCGGGTGATCACCGGGAAGATGACGTCCACCAGCGCAATCACCATCGCGCAGCACATATCCAGCAGGAAGGGCCTGAGGTGCGGCTTGTAGTATCGGGCGAATTCCAGCAGCGCGCCGCGCTGGGGGGCTGCCTTCTCCTCGAAGGCGGGTTTATTCTGGTTTTTCATGGTATACCTCTGTCCTGACCGGCTTCGCTGCCGGCGGTTGTCTGTACGGAGGGGGAGATCAGGCGTCATCGGCCTGCCGGGCGACGGGCTTGATCCAGCGGCCCGAGAGGAAGTGGCGCCCATAGACGAAGCACTTGAAGACGTCCTCGACGAGATACATGGTCAGATAGGTGACCGGCACGCCTGCATGCAGGCACAGGCCGACAAAGGCCGTGAGCGGCAGCCCGATCAGATACATTGAAATCATGTCGACAATCAGCCCGTAGCGCGTGTCGCCGCCGGAGCGGAAGATGCCGCAGACGAGCATATAGGGGAGATTGCGCGGCACAGCCTCAAGCGCATAGATGATCAGCAGCGCAGCAGAGAGGCCGCGCACCGTATCCGACACGCCGAAGAGCGAGAGGATGGGGCTGCGCAGGGCGATGACGATAACGCCCACCAGAACGGAGAACGCTGCGGTCAGCGCCAGATGGCGGCGGCCGCAGTCCTTTGCGCGCTCCATGTCGCCCTGCCCGATGAAGCTGCCGATCATCACCGCGCAGGAGGAGCCCATGCCCCAGATGGCGATGGTGGTCAGGTCCTCGATGGACTTGACCACGGTCATCGCGGCGTAGGCCTCCGTGCTGATATGGCCGAAGACGGCGTTGTAGCCCAGATTGCCCAGCGCCCAGATGGTCTCGTTGAACAGCGCGGGCGTGCTGATGCGCACATAATCAAGCGCAAAACTCCTGCTGATATCCAGCATTTCGCCGATAGGCGCGCGCATATGGGTGTGCCGCTTGAAGCCAAGGCCGAAGATCACGGCGGTGTTGACCACAGCGGCTATGGCCGAGGCGATCGCCGCGCCCGCCGCGCCCAGCGCGGGGAAGCCGCACAGGCCGAAGATCAGCAGCGCATTGAAAACCACGTTGGTCGCCACGGAAACAGCGGCGCCGATAAAGGGAATGGAGACGCGCTGCGTGCTCTGCAGCAGCGTGCCGCCGGCCTTGGACAGCGCCTGGAAGGGATAGCTCAGCGCGATGATCCGCAGATAGACCGCACCGATGGCGATGGCCTCCGCGTCCGTGGTGAACATGCGGATGATCATCTCCGGCACAGCGATGGCCGCGGACATGAACAGCAGCGACGCCGCCAGCGCGCTCATGGTCACAAGGCCGTAGGTGCGATGGATGCCGCGATGGTTTCCTGCGCCGAAATACTGCGCGATGAACACGCCTGCGCCGCTGGTCATGCCGTAGAGGACGATGCCGAAGAACCACGACCACTTGCCGGCCATGCCCACGGCGGCAAGCGGCGTATCGCCCAGCGCGCCGATCATCAGCGTGTCAATCAGCGTGAAGGAGGAAAAGAGAAGATTCTGCAGCGCGACCGGGATGGCGATGGAGAGCATCGTCCGGGTGAAGCTGCTGTTTGTTTGCTTCATAGCGCTCCTTACGGTCAGCCCTTGGCGCTGCCCAGCACCTGGAAGACAGGGCTGCCCTCGGCGATGAACGGGCCGTCCTGCACATAGAAGAGCATGCCCGTGACAGGGGTCTTGAGCGTCTCGCGCACGGAGCCGTCGCAGGGATTGAGGATGAAGGACAGCTGCTCGCCGCGGCGCACATGCGCGCCGGCAAACTTCACGCGGCGCAGCAGGCCTGCGCTCGACGCGCTGACGGTGGTCAGATCGCTGTCTGTGATGACGCTGGAGGCATGGCCGGGCGTCGTGTCGCTGCGGATGATCCCGCGCCCGTTGAGGAAGCGGATGATCGCGCGCAGCGTCTGCTCGGCGGCGGCCTCGTCGATTTCCTGCGTCTTGCCGGCGTAGAGGGAATAGGCCTGCGTGCCGGCGAGCTGCCAGTTGTAGTTGAGGGTTGCCTTGTCCGCGCTGCGGGGGTGGCGGACGTAGACATAGGGCAGGCCGAATTCGCAGGCCAGCTCCGGGTTCTGCCGGCCGGTGTCCATCATGCGCACATGCGGGATAAAGGAGCCGGGCTGATAGAAGCTCGTCAGCTGCACGCCGCAGCGATACAGGCGCAGCCTGTCATACAGCGCGTCGGCGATGCGGCTGGTGGTGGAGCCGTCCGGGCTGCCGGGGAAGCGGCGGTTGACGTCCATATTCTCCGGCGCCCAGAGACGGGAGCCGGCGTTCATCGAGAAGCCCGCGGCGGTCGGGATGACCAGCACGCTCTTTCCGGGCATGATGCCGCCGTCGCGCTCCACCTCGCGCAGATATGCGACAAGGCGGGAGCAGACGTAGAGCTGCTGCACCTCGTCTCCGCGCAGCGCGCCGAGTACAGCACAGCTCTTCTCGCCCTTGCCGAAGCGGTAGCTCATGATGTTCATGTCGCCGCGGAAGTACGACGGCACGGTGAAGAGAATATCTTTTTTCATGCTTCGTTCCTCCGCGCGTAGATGCGCGCAATCATCGTGCCGGGGTACACGGGCGTATAGCTGCGTTGGGTGAAAACAAGACCGGCGCAGGGGGCGGTGATCTCCTCGACTACGCCGCCTTCCAGCGCGTCGATCACCCGGCCAAGCAGCTGACCGGCCCTGATCTGCCTGCCGATGCAGTCCTGCGGGACATACATGCCCGGGCGCTGGCAGGTAATGCGGGTCACGTCCTCCTCGCTGCGGATGCAGGGGATGGAGGCTGCGGGCGCGTCCGCTTCGCCGGCCCAGAGGCCCATTGCCTTCAGGCAGGAGAAGAGGCCGTTGGTGATGCGCGAGGCGGAAGCGCGTACGTCTCCCCGCTCATCCGATTGGATCAGGAGCGAAGGCGTCCCGACGCGGCAGAGCGCGCCGGAGAGGGAGGCTTCGTAGGCGATCCTGTCGGGATAGACCCAGATCAGGTCCGGGTTCAGCGTGCGGGCAATGGCGATCAGCGGCTCGGGATCGCGCGCGGTGACGCGCGCCTCGCACAGCGCATGGCGCTGCTGCGTGCCGCCGTGAATATCCAGCGCCAGATCTGCGCCGCGCATATCCTCAATCAGCTGATGACAGATGCGCTCCAGCGGCGTGCCGTCCGGGCTGCCGGGGAAGGAGCGGTTCATATCCAGCCTCGTGCCCACGGGCACCATGCGCTCGCCGATATCAAGGCCAAGCGGATTGAGCATCGGGTAGATATCCACGATGCCCAGCAGATTCTCAGGCTGCGCCATGATGCGCTGCGCCGTCTCGCAGAGAACGAGCTGACCCAGAAGCTCGTCGCCATGGATGCCGGAGGCAAGGCAGACGCGCTTGTCTGCGCCGCCCTCCGGCATGTAGCGGCAGCGGCGAACGGAAAAACTCTCATAGACCGGCAGCGCTGCGCCGGCGACCGTCGTGATCTCTCTGACTACTGCCACAATCATGCTCTCCTTAAAAAGGGAGACCATTCCGTCCCCCTCGTATTTCAGTTCAAATGCTAACACAAATTGATGGAATTTGCAAGTTAAAACGAATTATGATATACTGGCTTTACAGATATGAATATTCTGCCGCTCTCTCCTGCTTTTTGGGGCGGAGGCGCGGTTTGTGAAGCCATGAAGACCCCTCGATGAAAGGAGGAGGCACATTGAAGATCGGTCTGTTCACCGATACATTCTACCCGGAGATCAACGGCGTGGCGACGTCTTGCCTGTCCCTTGAGCGCGAGCTGACGCGCCGGGGGCATGAGGTGCATGTCTTTGCGCCTAAATGCAAGGGCTGGAAGGAGCACGAGCGGGATAATATCCACTACATCGCCTCTGCGCCGCTGCTGGTGCTGCGGGATCGCAATTTTGCTTTCCCCACGCCCCTGACGAAATGGGATGCGGTGAAGCTTGACTTTGACGTCGTACACACCAACAGCGAGTTTGTGATGGGCATGTTCGGCCATCATGTCGCGCGGGCGAATGACGCCGCGCTCGTGCATACCTACCATACGGTGTGGGAGGACTATACCTATTATGTTACGCACGGCGTTGCGGACAAGACGGCGAGGAAGATCACCCGCAAGTATTCGCAGTGGTGGTGCGACCGGTTTGAGCGCGTGATCGTCCCCACGGGCAAGACGGAGGATCTGCTGCGCCGCTATGGCGTGAAGGCGCCGATTGACGTCATTCCCAGCGGGATGGACATTGCCCGCTTCGCTCCGGCGCTGCACAGCAGCGCGGATATTGCCCGCGTGCGCGAGGAGTGCGGCGTGCGCCCCGGCGAGCGCGTGCTCATCAATATCGGCCGTCTGGCCAAGGAGAAGAATATCGAGCGGGCGATGCGCGTCTTCCCTGCGCTGCATGAGCGATGTCCTGACGTGCGCTTTGTCATCGTGGGCGAGGGGCCGCAGCGCGAGCATCTGGCGCAGATGGCGCAGGAGCTGGGCGTGGCGGACGCTGTCAGCGTCGTCGGCCCGAGGCCGTGGGAGCGGATTGACGATTACTATGCCATGGGCGACGTCTTTGTCAGTGCGTCCCGCAGCGAGACGCAGGGCCTGACCTATGTGGAGGCGATGGCCTCCGGCCTGTGCGTCTGCGCGGTCAATGACCAGTGTCTGGACGGCGTCATCGAGGACGGCGTCTCCGGCGTGCTCACGGAGGACACCGACGAGGCGCTGCTGGCGGGCCTTATCCGCGCTTTCTCTGAAGAGGGCGCGCGCATTGCGGCGGGCGCGCCGGGCTATGCGCAGCCCTTCAGCACGGAGGCGTTCGCTGAGAAGGTCGAGGCCTGCTATATCCGGGCCGTTGAAGACAACGCCGCCGGTAAGTGAATATCCATACGGCGCCTTCCTGCGGGAGGGCGCCTTTCCCATGCGCCGGGGGATGATGCAGCGGGGCAGGATCGTCATATACGCAGAAACCGCGTGATCAGACTGCGGGAGGATTGCGGCAAATCGGGATTTCGTTTGACACCATGCGCAGTTGGACGTATAATGTATACTGTATTTTTGTGACGCAAAGGGGGGACGCAAATGAAAAAGAACAGCACCAAGCCGCTGGACGAGTTCAGGCGCGTCCCGATGAGGCGGTATGACCTGCCCCCGCAGGAGGAAACGCGCCTGTCCCATGCCGGGCGCTTCCGCAAGCGTTACTTTGATCTGCCGGCCTTCAATGGCAGCGTGGACCGCCTGCTGATGGGCGTGTTCTGCGCTGCAATGGTGCTGCTGCTGTGCAGCGCGAGCGCGCCGATGGGCGATGTGCCCGACGTGCAGTCCCGCTTTGAGGACTGGGCCGCCATCCAGAATGAGAAGACGATCAAGACGCTGCCGGGTGCCACACCGGAGCCGGGCACGGAGCTGTACAACGCGGTGAACTTTGACCAGCAGGAGCAGATCGAGCAGATCCTCGCCACGCCGTCGCCGACGCCGCCGGGCGTCACGCCGGAGCCGACCTCCCCCTTCAAGATCTATGAGCCGGGCGAGCTTTCCTACAAGACGGATAAGCTGAGCGTCTCCATCGAGCAGAAGCAGAAGAACGGCATCACCTACTTTGTCTGCGATATCAAGCTCTCGGATGTCAGCCAGCTGCGCACAGCGTTCGCCGGCGACGATTTCCGCAGCGGTATTTATGAGGCGGTGAGCGACATCGCCGGGCGGTACAGCCCCGTGCTGGCGATCAACGCGGACTTCTGCCGCTACCACCGCGAGGGTGTTATCATCCGCAACGGCGAGGTGCTGCGCAGGCAGAACATCAAGAAGCATCACCTGCTGGTCGTGGATGAGAACGGCAACCTCTCCGCGCAGACGGATCGTTCCGGCAAGCAGGGGCTTGTGGCCAATAAGCTCGAGCAGGCCAACACATGGCAGACCTTTGAGTTTGGCCCGGTGCTGGTGGAGGACGGGCAGGCGGCGGAGCTGCCGCTCAAGTCCTTCTATGTCAACTGCAACGAGGGCTACTACGAGCCGCGCACGGGCATCGGCCAGGTCGGCCCGCTGCACTATATGGTCATCGTCGTCGACGGCCGCAGAGACGGCTACTCGAAGGGCGCGAGCATCCCGCAGCTGCAGGAGCTCTTCCTTGAGGAGGGGGCGCAGTTCGCCTTCAACCTCGACGGCGGCGGCTCCACGACGCTGTACTTCCTTGGCGAGGTCGTCAATATGCCCTCCGGCGGCAAGGAACGCTCCGTCAGCGACGTCATTATGTTCATGGCGAACCCGCAGTAATGCGCGATTCATACATCATCACACAGGATAAAGGCTCCGCCCCCGCGGAGCAAACCGGATCCACTCCCCAAGACCGAAAGGATGCAATGCAATGAAGATGAAGAGATGGCTGTGCCTTGTGCTGACGGCGATGCTTGTGCTCGCCGCAGGCTCTGCGCTGGCGAAGACCGAGCCCGAGACCAAGACGCTGGAAGAGACGATCACCTGGGAATCCGATACGCTGAAGATCACCATCGATCGCTGGTGCCATGCGTTCAAGAAGACCGACCTGCGCTTCTATGTCGCGGTGGTTGAGGCGACCTCCCCGGAGCAGCTGCGCACGGCCTTTGCCGGCGAGCGCTATTCGAAGGAAGACACCGAGGCCACCAGCGATATCGCCGCGCGCCATGAAGCCGTGCTGGCGATCAACGGCGACTACTACAACTATAAGGATAAGATCGGCCTGGTGATCCGCAACGGCGAGCTCTACCGCGATCTGGACGGCTCCCGCGACCACCTGCTGGTGGAGAAGGACGGCAGCTTCGTCGGCATCACGAAGGCGGAGTATGACCCCGGCCACGGCGAGGAGTATATCGCCCGCGGCGTACAGCAGACCTTCACCTTCGGCCCGCTGCTGGTGCGCGACGGCGCGATGGTCGAGCTGCCGAAGAAGTACATCATCTATACCGACGACACGATCCGCGAGCCGCGCACGGCGATCGGCTGGGTGGACGGCACCAAGTATGTGGTCATCGTCGCCGACGGCCGCCGCAAGGACTGGAGCGACAAGGGCATGACCCTGCAGGAGCTGCAGGAGGTCTTCGTGCAGTACGGCTGTCAGGTGGCGTATAATCTGGACGGCGGCGGCAGCGCGACGATGCTGCTCAACGGCGAGCTGGTCAACAGGCCCAGCGGTTCCCGCCAGCGCGACGTGAGCGATATCGTCTACTTCTCCAATTGACGCAGCGATGCGGCCCTTGAAAGGAGGGAAGGGCATGCGTGCTCTGAAGGTATTCGCGGCGGCGCTGCTGCTTGCGGCGCTCCCTGTATGCGCAATGGCTGGCGAGGGCGACCCTCTGCTGAGCGTGGACGACCTGATGACGCTGGAGGAGAGCTACAGCGCCTTCCTTGCGCAGATGGAGGATCTGATCATCGCGCGGGGCCTGCTCTCCGAGGAGGAGCGCAGCGCGTGGCATGACGCGCAGATGGGCGATTTCTACCAGAACGGCGGCTACGGCTCCGTCCTGATCAACTACATGCCCGGCGTGCTGGGCTATGTGCGCGAGGAGGAGACGCTTGCGCTGCTCTCTGTCCGGCTTGAGGGCGGGCAGACGCTTGAGCTCTCGACCATGCGCCGCTATACCCCCATGGACAGTTCGCTCTCCGGCCTGATGATGACGCTGTCCCTGACGGATGCGGACGGCGTGCCGGTGGATGCGCAGTTCACCTTCACCGCAGCCAGCGGCGTCTTCCTCAAGTGGGATGCACTGCAGGGCGCATACGCCTCCATGGGCGCATCGGCGACCAGCGGCGGCGAGACCGTCGTCTTCTCTGATCAGACGCCGATGCCCGACGCGAAGGATCCCGTGATCTACATCGGCATCGCGGATGCGGAGACCGGCGAGGCAATCCCCGGCGCGCAGCTGACCCTGCGCGTGGACGGCGAGGGCTATGTGATTGACGACGGTGCGCTTATGGCTCAGTGAAGCAGGAATTGGATAAGAATGACCCCGGCCGTGCCTGTACGCGCGGCCGGGGTTTATACAACAGCAGGCTGTGCCTTCCGGCGCAGCCTGCTTTACTCATACTTACTCAGATCTTTTTCTCCTCGATCCACTTCTCCCAGACGTCGGGCGCGTAGCCCACGGTGGCGAGCCTGCCGCTGCGCACGAGGGGGAGGCGCAGGAGCTGGGGCTTCTCCATCAGTCCGGCGAGGATGGTGTCGCGGCTCTGGGTGTAGGCGATCACGCTCTCGCGCCATGCCTTGCTGTCCTTGTCGCAGAGCGCGTCAAGGCCAACAGCCGCCGCGACGGACTCCAGCTCGCGCTTGCCGATGCCGAATTTGAGCACGTCCACGCGCTGATAGGGGATGCGGCGCTCCTTGAAGTAGCGCTCCGCCTTCTGTGTGTCAAAGCCCTTGCCGGCATAAATCTGAAGTCCCATGCTGTACAACCTCCGTCTTTTCCCGTATAATACGCTTATCGGTTCTATCGTACAGCAGCCGCGCGCGTTCGTCAAGCGCGGAATGGGAGGTCATGGTCATGAAGAGACAGGTCGCGCTCGTCACGGGCGCATCCGGCGGGATCGGCGGGGCATGCGCGCAGCTGCTCGCGCAGCAGGGATATACCGTGCTCCTGCACGCTCACAGGGGGATCGACGCCGCGCGGGCGCTGGCGGCGCAGCTGTGCGCGCAGGGATATGACGCGCATTCCGTGCAGGCGGATCTGGCCGACAGCGCGCAGGTGGAGCGCATGTGCGGGGAGATCCTTGCCCTGCATCACAGGGTGGATGCGCTGGCGCTGTGCGCGGGCGTGTCGTATACGGGCCTTCTGCAGGACATGACCGACGCCCAATGGCATGAGGTGATGGACGTCAATGTCTCCGGCGCGTTCTATCTCTGCCGGGCGCTGACGCCGGGCATGGTCTCCCGCGGCGGGGGCGCGGTGGTGACGGTGTCGAGCATGTGGGGGCGGGTCGGCGCGTCCTGCGAGGCGGCGTACTCCGCGAGCAAGGCGGCGCTCATCGGCCTGACGCGCGCGCTTGCGAAGGAGCTGGGCCCCAGCGGCGTGCGGGTCAACTGCATCGCCCCCGGCGTGATCGACACGCGCATGATGGACGAACACAGCGACGAGACGAAGGCGCAGCTGGCGGAGGAGACGCCCCTCGGGCGGCTGGGCACGCCGCAGGACGTCGCGCAGGCGGCGGCTTTCCTGCTCTCGCCGGGCGCGGCCTTCATCACCGGGCAGGTGCTCGGCGTGGACGGCGGCTACCTGTGAGCGGCGTGTAAATTTCCTTGCGCGCAGCTTTACACAATTTACAGAGAAAATGAAGGAAAAGCGTCGGATGCTGCCGCAAATTGTGTCCGCTGTCATGCACAGACCACAGGATGTTGTGGATAAGATTCCGCCGCGCAGCAGCCGATCTGTGGATAACTTGCAGAAATGCGAAAAACGCAAACCCTAAAAAGCCTTGATTACAAGGCTTTTTTTTGATATGATAGGGGAGCTCCAAGGGGGAGTTATCCACAACTTTATCCACTTTTCCACATTCTGTGGAGGGGTGTGCATATGTCCACAGGTTATCCACATTCTGTTGTGGACAAGACATACATCTGTCTGCCGGCAGCGCTGCGGGAGAGTCCGTGCGCGGCCGGCGATCATGCGATACGGAGGAGGAAAGACGACATGGATCATGTAGAACTCTGGGAGAAGGCGAAGGCGCTGCTGCGTGAGGAGCTGGCGGGCGTGTCCTACACGACGTGGATCGACCAGCCGCTCAAGCCCGTCTATCTCATCGACGATAAGCTCGCGCTGGAGGTCATCAGCGAATTCACCGGCAACACCATCCGCACGCGCTATCTGGCGATGATCGTCGGCGCGGTCAGCCAGGCGGCCGGCAGGGAGATCGCCATCGAGCTGATGAGCGTCAACGAGCGTATCGCATGGCAGGAGAGCCGCAAGAAGGAAGAACAGGCCCCGCTGCCCGGCGCGAATACCTTCAACCCGAAGTCCACGTTCGATACCTTCGTCGTCGGCTCGTCCAACCGTTTTGCGCATGCGGCGTCCCTCGCCGTTGCGGAGGCGCCGGGCGTCGCCTACAACCCGCTCTTCCTCTACGGCGGCGTCGGTCTGGGCAAGACGCACCTCATGCATGCCATCGGCCATTTCATTCAGGATCATTTTCCGAATATGCGCCTTTTGTATCTGCCCAGCGAGATGTTCACCAACGAGCTGGTCTCCGCCATCAAGAACAACAAGAACGTCGAGTTCCGCAGCCGTTTCCGCAATGTGGATGTGCTGATGCTGGACGATATCCAGTTCATCGCCGGGCGCGACTCCACGCAGGAGGAGTTCTTCCATACCTTCAACGCCCTGCACAGCGCCGGCAAGCAGATCATCATCTCCTCTGATAAGCCGCCCAGAGAGATCGCGCGCCTGGAGGAGAGGCTGCGCTCCCGCTTTGAGTGGGGCCTGATCGCCGATATCCAGAAGCCGGACTTTGACACCCGCGTCGCGATTCTGCGCAAGAAGGCGGAGAATGAGAATATCGAGATCAGCAACGAGATGCTCGAGCTGATCGCCGGGCGCATCGAGAGCAACATCCGCGAGCTGGAGGGCTCGCTCACCCGCGTGAGCGCGTATGCCCGCCTGAGCCGCTGTGAGATCAACGAGGATGTGATCGCCAACGCGCTGCGCGACATCGCCGTCGTGCGCGACCCCAAGCGCATCACGCCGGACGTGATCATCGACTGCGTGGCGGAGTATTACCGCCTCAGCCCGGCGCAGGTTCGCGGCGATTCCCGCAAGAAGGAGATCGCCCTCGCGCGCCACATGGCCGTCTACCTCACCCGCGAGATGACGGGCATGAGCCTGCCGCGCATTGGCGACGCCTTCGGCCGCGACCATTCCACGATCATCAATTCCTGCGACAAGATCGCCAAGCTCATGGAGAACTCCGCCGGCACGAAGGCGGCGGTGACCGACCTGCGCAAGATCATCACCGAGAAGTGATCTGTATCTGATCTGCAGAGGATTCCATAAGAATACAGCACGCCGCCCGACGGACGATTCCGTCAGGCGGCGTGTTTTTTTCGGGTTATCACTCGGCGCCGGGGCTGCGTACGTCGAGCCTGTATTCCTTCGGCGTCTTGCCGATGAGACGCTTGAAGGTTTTGGTGAAGTAGTTGACGTCGGGGATGCCGCAGTGCTGCGCGATGGATTGGATCTGCATATCCGTGGAATTGAGCAGATAGATCGCGTGTTCGATGCGCTTGCGGGCGACGTATTCGGTCAGGGTCTGCCCGGTTTCGCGGCGGAAGAGCGTGGAGAGATAGCTCGGGTTGACACTCAGCGCCTCGGCATGCGCATGCAGGCTCAGGTCTGCTGTCAGGTCGCTGTCGATGCGCAGGATCACATGCTGCACCAGCATGGAGTAGTTCTTCATTGAGTGGTTCTTGACCAGCAGGCAGTATTTGTGGATCATGGAGGAGAGCAGCTGCTGGCATTCGTCAAGGCTGCGGCAGGCCTCGAGCCTGCGGGCGAGCTGCGTAGAGAGACGGTCGATATACAGCGGATGGACGCCGCCGTTCTCCACAGCCTTGCGCAGCAGCGTATGGAGCACGACGCCGTAATTCTTCATGCTGCGCAGCGGATCGGAGGCGCGGCTCTCGAGGATGAAATCCTTCATCTGACGGATGAGCATCTGCGCGCGGTGTGTGCGCCCCTGAGAGACAAGGTGCATCAGATGCCGCTCGCTTTCGTATCGCTCCTCCATGAGGCGAAGGTTCGCCGCCTCTGCGAGGGCATGCGCCTCATCCGTCGTGGTATGGGAGAAATCGACAAGAACGGAGTCGTCGTCGATGCGTTCGATGCTGTAGTTGTCCGGCCCGCCGAAGAGCGTCTCGCACAGGACGGTGCACATGGAGAAGAGCATGGACGAATCCTGAATCAGCGGCAGACTCTGCGAGGCGCGGCGGACAAAGGTGAGCAGGGAGGGAGAAAGTCGATGGAGCTCCAGCAGCTCAAGGAGCAACTCGTCGCTCAGTACGCCGCTGATATACGGCCCGATGAGCAGGATCTCCTCCGTGCCGGGCAGCAGGAGGTAGTGATAGGAGAAGGCAAAGCGGTTGCTCACGCAGTAGAGCGTCGCGGGCGCTGTATCAATGAACATCTCGCTGACATTCACCGGCGTGGCGTCAAGCGCAGCCGGATTATCCAGCAGGATCGGCGGCTGATTCTTGGGGAAGCGCGCCGTATGCAGATGGAGGCTGCCGACGAGCCTGCAGAAGAAATCAAGTTCCCGCTGATAGGGCATGGATGACCCTCCGATCCTCATCATTTCTCTTTCAATTATCGTACAATTTTTGCTGATATTCAATTTAAAACAAATATTATCTGATAAATTCTAAAAAAATTCCGAACAAAACCCGTCTGTGATTTTCTATAATAGAATCGTAAATGTTTGCCGGTATTTCGGGTCAGACTAGGTCCACCACAAAATGCGCTCCGCACGGCATGCCGGGCGCGGCAGGAAAGGACCGGGATACCGAATGGCTGAACAGACGACTGTGCGCCCCTTTGGGCTCAGGGATAAGGTGGGCTACCTCTTTGGCGACTTCGGCAATGACTTCACCTTTATCCTCTCCACAGTGATCCTTATGAAATTCTATACCGACGTTGTGGGCGTATCCGCAGGCGCAGTCGGCACGGTGATGATGGCGGCGCGCTTTGTCGATGCGATCACGGATGTGACGATGGGGCGCATCTGCGACCGCTGCAGGCCCGTGCCGGGGGAAGGCAAGTTCCGCCCTTGGCTGCGCAGGATGTGCATCCCTGTGGCCGCCGCCTCGTTTCTGATGTATCCAAGCGGGCTGGGCAGCCTGCCGTATGCGGCGCGGGTGGCGTATCTGGCGGTGACCTATATCCTCTGGGGTTCCTTCTGCTATACGGCGGTGAATATTCCGTACGGCTCGATGGCCTCGGCGATCTCGGACGACCCGGGCGACCGGCAGAGCCTGTCCACCTACAGGCAGCTGGGCGCGACGCTGGCGGGCGCCGTGATCGGCGTGATCCTGCCGCTGTTTGCGTTTGAGAAGATTGACGGTGTGGAGACGCTGATCGGCCCGCGTGTGACGCTGGCGGCGGCCGTCTGCTCGGCGCTGGCTGTGGGCTGCTATCTGCTCTGCCATCGCCTGACGACGGAGCGCGTTGTGCCCGACGCCCCGCAGCGGAAGGACTCGTCCATCGCGAAGATGCTCACGGACGCCGTGCGCAGCCGCGCGCTGCTGTCCATTATCGCCGCGTCGGTGGTGATGCTGCTTGCTCAGCTGACCATGCAGAACATGGGCGGCTATATCTACCCGGACTACTATAACCGCGCGTGGGCGCAGTCCGTGTCCACGCTGCTGATGCTGGCGGTGATGCTGCTTGCAGCCGGCGCGGCGAAGCCCCTTGCAGAGCACTTCGGCAAGGCGGAGGTCGCCGTCGTCTCCAGTCTTGCGGCGGCCGTGGTCAGCGTTGCGACGTGGGTCATCCGCCCGGCGAGCGTCTTCGTATTCATCGCCCTGCAGACGCTGTGCTGGCTGGGGCTTGGCATGTTCTCCATGGTGTCGTGGGCGCTGGTCACGGATGTTATCGACGACGCGGAGGTGCGCAGCGGCGTTCGGGAGGACGGCTCGATCTACGCGCTGTATTCCTTCGCGCGTAAGCTGGGGCAGGCCGCGGCTGCCGGCCTGAGCGGCTGGCTGCTCACGGCGATCGGCTATGTGAACGGCTCGGCCTCCGGGCAGCCGCAGGAGGTGCTTGACGGCATCTTCTCCATCTCCACGCTTGTGCCTGCGCTGGGCTTTGGCCTGCTGGCGGCTGTGCTGTGGTGGTGGTATCCGCTGCGCAGGCGGAGGGTCGAGGAGAATGTCGCCATCCTGCGCGAACGACGGGAGGCATAAGGGTGAAATCACACCCGGTCAACAGGAAATCCGGCGCACTGCGCTGAATTTACATATGGTTATTTTTGTACGAATACAGATAAGGAGTGAATCCCTATGAGAAATGTTGTTTCCCTTAACCGCAAGTGGGCCTTCACGATGGACGCCTCCTGCGTGCCTGCCGCGATGCCGAAGCCGGCGTACTTCGTCAACGTGCCGCACAGCTGGAATGCGATCGACGGTCAGGACGGCGCGGGCGATTTCCATCGCGGTCTGTGCTACTATGTCAAGAGCCTGTCCTTCGAGGATCTGCCCGAGGGCGAGAAGCTCTTCCTCGAGATTCAGGGCGCGAATGCCTCTGCGGATCTCTATGTCGGCGGCAAGCATCTGTGCCATCACGACGGCGGCTACTCCACCTGGCGTGTGGACGTGACCGAGCAGATCAACAGGACCGGCGATACCCTGATCGTCATCGGCGTGGACAACTCCCCGTCCGATTCTGTCTATCCGCAGGTGGCGGACTTTACCTTCTACGGCGGCCTCTACCGCAATGTGAACCTCATCGGCGTGCCGGAGAGCCACTTTGATCTGGAGTACTACGGCGGCCCGGGCATTGCGGTGACCCCGACTGTTGAGGGCAAGAATGCCAGCGTGAAGACCGAGGTCTACCTCAAGAACGCCAAGGAAGGCCAGACCCTGCGCTACACCATCAAGATGCCG
>JAGBAV010000008.1 GCA_017938795.1 Clostridia bacterium | reverse complement strand
CGCATATCGGCAGAAACATGAAAGCGAATTCTTAACCCTGGAAGCAGCCAAGCGTTTCTTTGACAGCAAAGGCTTGAAAAAACTGCCTACCCCCAAGAGCTTGCAGCAGGAAATCGAGCAGCTCATCAAAGACAAGAATCGGCTATACAACGAATACCAGACAGCGAAGAAACAAACTGACGAACTGTACACCATTCGCTACAACCTGAACACAGCATTGAATGACAAGCTCCAGCAAAAGCGCCACTCGCAGGAGCGATAAAGCACGCAAGAAAGGAGGCGCGCTCAATGACGCTGTTTGAAGCTGTGAAGCAATCCGTCACCACGAGACAGGCAGCAGAGTATTATCATTTTCGGGTCAGCAGGTCCGGTTTCATCTCCTGTCCGTTCCACAACGACCGCACACCCAGCATGAAAGTGGACAACCGTTTCCATTGCTTTGGCTGTGGCGCTGACGGAGATGTGATTGATTTTGTCGCCCGGCTCAACAATTTAAACGCGAAGTCCGCAGCAGAAAAACTGGCTGCGGACTTTCGTATTCCCTATGAAAAAACAGGTTGGAGGCCGAAGGCCATACAGCCTGTCAGAAAGACAAACGAGGAACAGCAATACCGAAGACTTGAATCCAGATGCTTTCGGGTGCTGTCAGACTATTTGCATCTCCTTAGGCAATGGGAAGTGGACTATGCACCCCAGCCAGAGGACGAAACGTGGCATCCGCTTTTTGCGGAAGCCCTGCAGAAAAAAGACCATATCGAATACCTGCTGGATGTGCTGCAGCGCGAACCCTTGGCCGAGCGGGCAGAACTGATCCAAGAGTACGGAAAGGAAGTGATGAAACTTGAGCAGCGATTACCAGTCCTTGCCGCCAGAACTGAGAGAAGACCTGAAAATGATGGCGGAAATCCCGAGCTGTCAAACGACAGAGGAATTGAAATCACACCTGGAACTCAGCGACAAGGGGCAAGTGAAAAACTCGATGCACAATGCGTATCTGGTCTTTATGGGTGACCCGATGCTGCGCGGAGCCATCGCATACAACATCCTCACGGGTCGCATTGACATCTGCAAGCCCCTTTGGTGGGAGCGAACGACGTCAACCATGAACGACACGGATTTCAACTATCTCATGCTGTATCTGGAAAACAGTTACGGGCTGAATCATGAAAAACGGATCCGCAAGGCGCTGTCGGTCGCTGCTCATCAAAATCAGTATCATCCCATCCGCGATTACCTGAACAGCCTTGAATGGGACGGCACCCAGCGTATCCCCTATGCGCTGCATCACTTCCTGGGCGCAGATGTCAGCGATTATACCCGTGAGGTCATGAAGCTGTTTCTGATGGGCGCAATCAGCCGTGTGTTCAATCCCGGATGCAAATTCGAAACGATGCTCTGTCTCGTAGGCGGACAGGGCGCAGGCAAGTCCTCGTTCTTCAGGCTGCTGGCCTGCAGGGACGAATGGTTTTCTGACGACCTCAAGCGGATCGACGATGAGAATGTGTTCCGCAAGATGCAGGGGCACTGGATCATCGAAATGTCCGAGATGATCGCCACGGCCAACGCGAAGAGCATTGAGGATATCAAATCCTTTCTCAGCCGCCAGAAGGAAACCTACAAGGTACCCTATGCCACAGAACCGGAGGACAGGCTTCGCCAGTGTGTGTTCGGCGGTACGTCCAATGCACTGGACTTTCTTCCCCTTGACCGCAGCGGAAACCGGAGATTTTTGCCCATCATGGTGCACCCGGAACGCTCAGAGGTTCACATTCTTGAAGACGAAGCCGCATCCCGCCAATACATGGATCAGCTGTGGGCCGAGGCGATGACCATCTATCGAAAAGGAAAGGTATCCTTGAGACTCTCCAAAGAGATGAATACCCAGCTGGTGCAGCTGCAAAAGGAATTCATGCCGGAGGATACCAAAGTGGGCGTGATCCAGGCGTTTTTGGATGCCTACGATGGCGATATGGTCTGCTCTAAGCTGCTCCATCACGAGGCACTTGGGCGATTTGAGGAGCCTAAATCCTGGGAGATCCGTGAGATCAATGAGATTATGAACCAGTCCATCACCGGCTGGATCCCTTACCCCAATCCCAGAAGCTACAAAAAATACGGAAAGCAGCGCGGCTGGATGCGTGAAAACAAAGCGCCGGAAACAGAAACAAGCCCTTTGGATGGATTCCAGAAGCTGACCGAAGAAGAATGCAGTCAGATGCAGTTCCCATTTGAAATGTGAGAATGGTTTCCATATTTGTACCTAATCCGTTGCCACTTTGGTTTCCGCAAAAAGCCTTGTTTTGCAAGGCTGTTTCCCCTTTGGAAACGAAAGCAACGAAGAAATTGAAGAAAAGCAAATATCGTTGAGATAATGGTTGAAAGGAGAATTCAGGTTTTTATGAGCCGGTTTCCGATTTCTGTTTCCGTCCCCCTTGCCCGGCTTTAGGCGGCATCGAGACGGACACCACAAAAAATATTCAGGGTTGGTATATCCCTTCCCTGCTCATAAATTGATATATGGAGGTAACAGCGTATGGCAAGCTGCAAGCACACTGTAAGCGACAAGAACCATTTTGACATTCCCGTATGGCACAGATATACGATGACGATTGAAGAAGCTGCCGGATATTATCATATCGGCGAAGGAAAGCTTCGGATGCTGATTGACCAGAACCCGCATGAAGATTTCTATGTCATGAATGGCAATCGCGTGCTGATCAAGCGTGCAAAGTTTGAACGCTATCTGGATCAGGCGACCGCCGTATAACCTCAAAAGAAGCATATGGCAGAATTGCCATTTCCCTATGATATAACTATACCGGGAGCCGGATTTGTGGTATGATGTTATCGCAAGTCTGGCTCTCCTTTCTTGAAAGGAGAGATCCTATGAGCGAAAAAAGAAGAGACAAACGCAACCGGATTTTGCGTGAAGGCGAATACCAGCGCGCAGACGGGAGGTATCGGTATCGCTATATTGACGAGAACGGTAAAGAGAAATGGGTATACAGCTGGCGCTTGGACAAGAACGATCCGACGCCCAGGGGTAAAAAACAGGAACTTTCTCTGAGAGAAAAGGAAAAACAGATTCAGGCGGACCTGTTTGACCACATCGTTACCCATGGCGGTGATTATTCGGTCATCGAGCTGGTCGAAAAGTATATTTCCCTCAAAACCGGAGTCAATCACAATACCCGTGCCGGATACAAGACGGTGATCAACATTCTGAAGAAAGATCCTTTTGGCAAGCAGCGCATCGACAAGGTACGCCTGTCTGATGCAAAAGCATGGCTGATCAAGCTTCAGCAGGTAGATGGCAAAGGGTACAGTTCGATTCACTCCATCAGAGGGGTTCTCAGACCGGCCTTCCAAATGGCGGTAGACGATGATCTGCTCCGTAAGAATCCTTTTGGCTTTGAGCTGGCGTCCGTGATCGTCAATGACTCGGTTACCCGGGAAGCCATTACCCGAAAGCAGGAACGCGAGCTTCTGCGATTCATCAAGGAAGACAAGCATTTCTGCCGGTACTACGATGCAATCTACATCCTCTTTCACACAGGGCTGCGAATCTCAGAGTTCTGCGGACTTACGGTCTCTGATATCGAGTTTGGCAACCAGCGCATCAAGGTTGACCATCAGCTGCAGAGAACGACGCAGATGCAGTATGTGATTCAGGAACCCAAGACGGAAAGCGGTATCCGTTACGTACCGATGAGCGAGGAAGTCGCCGCCTGCTTCCGCCGTATTATCGCCAACCGTGCGATGCCGGATGTAGAACCCATGATCGACGGCCACGTCGGCTTTCTGTTTCTGGATAAGAATGAAAGGCCAATGGTCGCCCTGCACTGGGAAAAATACCTGCAGCACATCGTAGAAAAGTACAACAAGATCTATCGCATCCAGATGCCCAAGGTCACCCCGCATGTATGCCGGCACACATTCTGCTCCAATATGGCAAAATCCGGAATGAATCCCAAAACGCTGCAATACATCATGGGTCATGCAGACATCAGCGTGACGCTGAACGTCTACACCCATGTGCAGTTCGATGACGCGCAGGCAGAAATGCTTCGATTGGCAAAGGCCTGAAAAACCCCGTTGGTACGGAAGTCGAATTTACCAACGATTTTACCAATGATACAGGGACGCATGCGAGAAAATACGGGAAGATTTATGAAAATACTTCGTCAGCCCGGAAATTCTCAGATGTCAAAAAATCCTGTAATATCTAGATTTTGAGAAGAAACACACGACTTATCGGGAGATATAAAACGATGCATAAAATCCTGTTCATTTGCCACGGCAACATCTGCCGCAGCCCCATGGCGGAGATGATCATGAAGGAGCTCGTCCGCCGCCGCCATCTGGAGCGCCGCTTTGAGATCGCCTCCTGCGCGACCAGCACGGAGGAGATCGGCAACCCCGTCTATCCGCCGGCCCGGGCAGAGCTCGCCCGCCGCGGAATCCCCTGTGAGCGGCGCGGCGCGCGCCAGCTGCTGCGGCGGGATTATGCGGATTATGATCTGCTCATCTGCATGGACGACTGGAACGTGCGCAACACGCTGCGCATCACCGGCGGCGACCCGGAGGGGAAGGTGCATAAGCTGCTGGAATATGCGGGCCGCAGCGGCGACGTCGCCGACCCGTGGTATTCCGACCGGTTTGACGTGGCGTATGACGACATCCTCAGCGGCTGCGAGGGGCTTCTGCGTCTGCTGACGGAGGAGGTATAACGCCATGTGCGGCCGGTTTTACATCCCGGAGAATGAGACACCCGAGGAGCTGCAGGCGATCATCGATGCGCTCGAGCGCAGGCAGGGTCAGCCCGTGCGCAGGGGCGAAATCCGCCCGTCCGACAGTGCGCCCGTGCTCGCGCGCAGCCGAAGCGGCGGCTCGCAGCCCTTCCTGATGCGCTGGGGCTACACCCTGCCGGACGGGAAGCTCGTCATCAACGCGCGCAGCGAAACCGCGGCGGAGCGCCCTCTCTTTGCCGACGGCATGCAGCGCCGCCGCTGCCTCATCCCCGCCGGGCATTACTACGAATGGGAGCAGCGCGGCCGGGAGCGCATCCGCTATGCCATCCGCCCGCAGGGGCAGCGCATGCTCTGGCTCGCGGGTCTCTATCGCTTTGAGGGGGCGCTGCCCGTCTTCACCGTGCTCACCCGCGCGCCCTCGCAGGACGTCGCCTTCATCCATGACCGCATGCCCGTCATCCTCCCCGGCGACGCCGCCGCACAGTGGCTCGCGCCCGATGCGGAAGCGCATATGCTGCTGCATATGGCGTCTCTGCGCATGGAATACGGCGCCATGTAACCCATCTGTCATCCGCAGCGGACGGCTCAGGCCGTCCGCTGTTTTTTTCTTCAGAAAATTGTCATTATATCGTTGACTGATATATCGTCATGCGATATAATGTCTTCACGATATATCGTCACCCGATATATTGTCACAGGAGGACGCATCATGAACGAGAATACCGCACTGACCGAATCCACCTATTACATCCTCTTGTCGCTGGTCACGCCGCGCCACGGCTACGGCATCATGCTCGCCGCCGAGCAGCTCTCCGGCGGCAGGGTGCGTCTGGCCGCCGGCACGCTGTACGGCGCGCTCAACGCCCTCTGCGACAAGGGCTGGATCGCGCCGCTGCCCGTCTCGCAGGACAGCCGCAAGAAGGAATACAAGCTCACCGCACAGGGGCTCGCCGTTCTTCATGGCGAGCTCACGCGGCTCAAGGAACTGGTCGCCAACGGCGAAACCATACTGAAGGAGGCATCCGTATGAACGAAAGAAAAACGATCCGCAAGTGGTTCTTTGTCTGGGAATATGAGAAGGAAGAGCAGTGGCTCAACCTGATGGCGCAGGAGGGCTGGCTGCTGGAGAAGGTCGGCTTTGCCACGTTTCATTTCGTCTCCTGCGAGCCGGGCGCGCACATCATCCGGCTGGAAATGCATGAGGCGGATGACGCCTATCTCGCCTTCATGAAGGAAATGGGTGCGGTGTACATCGGCCGCGTCGCGCAGTGGGTCTATTTCAGCCGGCCTGCAGAGGACGGCCCCTTCGATCTGTTCTCCGACATCGACTCGCGCATCTATCATATGGAAAAGATCGGCAAGATGCTCACCGGCGTCGCCACGGCGAATCTGCTCATCGGCATCGTCAATTCATTTGGCGCGACCATGCGCATCGGCTGGATCAATCTCCTCTGCGCGACGCTGCTCACCTACGCCCTCGGGCGCATCCACGGGCGGATTGACGAGATGAAGAAGACCCGCCTGCTCCGCGAATAAGCAGCTGAACAACTTTCCCATACAGCAAAACAGGACGGCACGCTGCCGTCCTGTTTTGCTTATTCTGCTGAGAGATCCGTCATCTCCAGATACCTGCGGTAGACCCTGAAGCCGCAGGCCTCATAGAAGCGCATCGCGCCCTCGTTGAACGCCCACATATCCAGCTCGATGCGGTCATAGCCGCGCCGCAGAGCATCCTTCTTCATATAGGCGACCAGCGCGCGCCCCGCGCCCAGCCGGCGATGGCCATCGTCCACGCCGAACTCATCGACATGATAATACCGGCGGGCATAGCCGTACACCGTCTCCGGCCTGTCCACAAGGTTGATCATCGCAAAGCCGCAGATCTCCCCGCCGCAGACCGCCGCAAGCACATCCGCATCCTCCCGCTCATGGAACTCCACGACGCGCCTGCGGATATCCTCCGCAAAGCCGGGCTTGAAGATATCCGGCCTGCCCTGCGCATGCAGGTCGTTCACCTGACGGCGGATGACGTTGACCGCCTCCAGCTCCTCCCGCCGCGCAGGCCTCACCTCAATCTCCATACTCTCCGCCTCCTTTATCGTATCACGGAACAATCCGCAAGGATCTCCGGGAAGTTCTCCATGCTCTCCGCCTGCGTGATCGCGCGGATCACCCGGCAGGGCACGCCCGCCGCAAAGGAACCATCCGGAATATCCCGCGTGACCACGCTGCCCGCGCCGATGACGCAGCCATGGCCGATCGTCACCCCGGGGCAGACCGTCACATTCGCGCCCAGCCAGCAGTCGTTTCCAATCCGCACAGGCTTCGCGTAGCACATATGCTTTTCCTCACCGGCGGCATTGCGCAGCGCGCGGCGCTCGTCCGGCAGCATCGGATGCACCGGCGTGACGATCGTGACATTCGGGCCGAAATTGCAGTCGTCCCCGATCGTCACCTCCGCGTCATCCTGGATCGTCAGGTTGAAGTTGCCGAAGAACCGCTCCCCGATCCGCGTATGCTTTCCATAATGGAAGAAGACCGGGCCCTGAATGAAGCTGCCCTCACCCATTTCCCCGATGATCTCAGCGAGGATCTGCGCACGTCTCTCCGTCTCATCCTCATAGGTGCGGTTATAGTCCAGATTCAGGTTGTGCGTTTTCAGCTTAATCGCCCTCAGCTCCGGATCTCCCGGGCAGAAGAGGATCCCCTGCATGATTCTGCTCTCTTCGCTCATATGCTCCTCCTCATTGCCAGTCAAGCGCGTATTCTCCGGAAGCGGCGTCAAACCGGATCACCATCACATAGCGCGCACCGCGCCGCACATCGGCCTGCGCAGCAGGATGCTGCTCATCAAGGCGCAGCACCTCGCGCCGCTCCCCGTCCGTCAGGCAGACGCTCATGCCGCCCGCCGTCAGGTTTGCATCCAGCGTGAAGCAATATGCCCCATCCCGGTCAAAACGCACGACGCGCCGGAGCTGCCCGCTGCAGCGCGCAAAAGACGCGCGCCGCGCATCCCACGAACCACGGAACATCAGGGCCACCCTGTTAATCTTCAGCGCCATGAGCCCGCGGTCATACAGCAGCGCAAACAAAGCAAGCGCGAGCGCCGCAATCAGAATGCCTTTCATCCCATCAGCCTCCCATCACAGTCTCCTGATAGGAAACAGCACGAAGCTCTCTCCCGTTGCCGGGCATGTATAGTCCTGCGCCGCGCCGCAGAGCACAAGCCCCTGCTCCTCCAGCAGCCGCAGTCCCCCGGCAAAGGTGTCGCCGCCCGCGTCCTTGACACGCAGATACTCAAACCCCGGGATATGCCACACCGACCATCCCTGCGGCGGCTGCGCGTCCGGCGCGCACTCCACGCCTGCGAGGTACAGCCCCTGCGTAAAGCCATCCTCCCACGGCATGAACGAGCGGGAGAAATCCGTCATCGCGCCCCATAGGCCCACTGGTCTGCCCTGCTCATCTCTGATCGCAAGCGCCGCGACCTCGTCATAGCGCGCATTCGCCTGCGCCCATAGCCGCGCGACGAAGCCCTCGCTATCACGCGTCGACCCTTCCATGCCGATCACGGCAAAGCCCGGCTTGATCCATCTGTCCGCCATCGCATGCACGCTCCTGTCAGCTGTTTCTGTATGCATATTCTACCAGAATCCCGCATAGGCTGCAACACTGCCAAAACCCAGCAGATTCCGAATGAAAATGCTGATGTATGCCCCATGCATACAGGATGTGTCATTGTTTTGCACATTTGTAACGGTTTATTTACCACAATTTCATGAGTCATAGCATTGAAATGCAACACCAGGAATTATATAATATAGTGTGAGAATGGTTTTGTATATGAAAGCCTGATATTCAAGGAGCAGACCGCAATGAAAAGACTGTTTTCCCTCTTCCTTCTCCTCGCTGCGCTTGCGTTCCCTGTGTGCGCCTGCGCCGCAGGGATCATCGACGTCGCGACCGGCGACGCCCTCTATGATGCCATGACCGACACCGCCAACGACGGTGCAATTATCCGCCTGACGGCCGACGTCGAGCTGCCGCAGCGTATCCTCGTGCAGAACATGTCCCTCACGCTCGACCTGAACGGCCACACGATCACCGACAACACCAAGCTGGAAACCATCTGGGTGAAGAACAGCGGCAAGCTGACCATCTTCGGCAGCGGCGGCGGCATCTACAAAACCAACCACGCCTGCAACGTGCTGTATTCCGACAACGAGCTGAACATCGTCGGCGGAACCTATGCCTATGCGCCCTACACATGGGGCGACCCGAACTGCACATGCAAGAATAACAGCGGCAGCTCGGCGCACATCGGCAACTCGCAGAAGCTGGGCTGCATGTTCGCAGGCCGCAAGGGCTATAACGCCAACAAGGGCGAATACTACTACGGCGCGATCAATTTCTATGACTGCACGCTGGACAGCGGCATCAAGAACCCCGAGGACGTGCCCTATCTGATGTATCCCATCATCAACAACAACGAATCCTACCGCGCCAGCCTTCGCATCTACGGCGGAACGATCGTCAGCTGCGACCCGCGCGGCGGCGACGCCAACGGCCCGACCCTCTACTACAAGGGGCAGACCGAGAATGGCACGCTGCCCGAGGGCTTCACCCTCACGGTCGGCGAGAATGCCGGCGGCTTCACCACCTACACCACCGTCTATCCCTACAGTGCCGCTGCTGCCAAGGCGATCACAGCAGCCGGGGATGAGACCACCTCCCCCGCCGGCTTCACCTTCGAGCTGACGGACAATGCCGGCAGAATCGCCGCGCGCACCTTCACCTCCGACGAAAGCGGCGCAATCACCATCCCGTTCACCGGCGCAGACGCGCTCTCCACCTTCTCCCTGAGAGAGATTCCGGGCGATGACCCGGCGCTTACCTACGACGATACCGTCTACACCGTATCCGTCGTTTCCTCCGGCGCGGACGGCGAGTATGCGCCTGTCGTCAAATACAGCCTCGATGGGGAAGAGGTTGACAGCATTGTTTTCAGGAATATCTACGCCCCCACGCCGACTCCGACTCCCACGCCGACCCCGACTCCCACGCCGACTCCGACTCCCACACCGACTCCCACGCCGACTCCGACTCCCACACCGACTCCGGCTCCCACACCGACTCCGACTCCCACACCGAGTCCGACTGCCGAGCCGACTGCCGAGCCCACCGCTGAGCCGACTGCCGAGCCCACCGCTGAGCCGACTGCCGAGCCCACCGCTGAGCCGACTGCCGAGCCCACCGCTGAGCCGACTGTCGAGCCCACCGCGACGCCCAATCCCGATGGCATTCCGCAGACGGGCGACAATGCGCCGCTCAGCGCCTATGCCTTCATGCTCGTCAGCTGCCTGACTGCGCTGGCGCTGCTGCGCCGCCCGAAGCGCGCCTGACGCTGCGGGACACCCAAACACGAGCAAAAGGAACCGCTTGTCTGAAGCGGTTCCTTTTATGATGCCATGAATCACGATGCTCCGCCGAAAAGCAGCTTCTGCATCCACGCATTCAGCCTGAAGCTGTCAATCCCAAACCGGACAAACAGCGTCATCGATATACTGCCACGGGTCAGGATCGAGCGATCCGGCAGCTGCCTCACCAACGCGCGCACATCCCGTCTGATCCGCATTCTGCCAAGGAACGTCTCTCTGGCTATCTCCTCCGACAGCATCACTTGACGCACCACGCTCTTGAAGGCATGACGGCAGGGAGCCCCCCATGCCGGGTGCCGGCAGATGAACGCCACCCAGTTGCCGACAATCCTCACGCGGGACTGCGCATCATCTATGACGCCCTGCGCTCTGTACGGCATCGTTGCCAGGTTTGCATCAAACCACATGAGCGCCCTGATACTGCGGAACCGCCGTTTGAGCTCCATCGAGAACGGCAATTCCCGGACCAGCGTCTGAATCTCCCGGAGAAAGCACTCTCCCAGCGCCCTGTTCTGATATGCAACCGTCTCCTGCAGCCTCAGGCAATACATGATCTGAGAAAACACATACGTATAATACGCATCCCCGTCATCGGAATGCGTCAGCAGGAAGGCAAACCGCTCCCGGACGGAGGCCAGCTCCTGATCCAGCCGCTCCCGGGAGAAATCCCGCATCCGCGACCCTTCACGGGCAGCATAATAATACAGCGCAAGATCATCAAACGCTATGCTCTTCGCCGCATGGCATACCCGCAGGAGGAATGTCGTGTCCTGCGCATTGCGCGTGGAGCCATATCTCGCTCCGCTCTCTATGAGGAAATCCCGACGGTAGATCGCCGTCCAATGATTGTAGGTAAAGAGGGTATACAGCGGCTTCCGCTTCCTGAGCCCTTCCCGGATCGTATCGTTGAGCTTCATCTTCTTTTCCGGGATAATCTGCCCGCGCATATTCACGCGCATGCACTCCCCCTTGACGATATCCGGCCTGTCCTTCCCCGCTCTGCGATACAGCCGCTCCACAAAATCAGGCCCGATATAATCATCCGGATCGACAAACGCCACATATTCGCCCACAGCCGCCTCCATTCCCCTGTTGCGGGAGAACCCGGAGCCGGAATTGACATCATTGACAAGGATACGGATCCGCGGATCCTGCTGCGCCGCGCGCCGGACAATCTCCATCGCGTCATCCGTTCCGCAGTCGTCCACAAAAATCATCTCAATCTCTGCAAGCGTCTGCTGCTGCAGCGAAGAAATGCATCGCTTGATTCCCTCGCCGGGATTGTACACCGGCAGAACAACCGACACCCTCGGCCCTGCCCCCTGCGCGGCAGCCGGCTCGTCGACGTTCTCGCGGCTCGTCAGGAATCTGCCCCGCAGCGTGCGCAGTCTGCCGGTGACGATCCTCGCTGTATTGCGGAGCGGATGAATCCTGCCGATGGTCTTGCTGAGCCACTCCAGCCGCGGCGACCAGACGATCGTCATGCAGTCCCGCAGCAGCAGCCTCCGCGCCCTGCCAAGGGATGCCGGCCAGCCATCCTGCCGGCACAGCAGGATCTTCATCAGCCGCTTCCTGTATGCGCTGCGCAGCGGTGAGCGCCGTTCGCGGAGAATCGCGTCCATCTCAAATGCCTTCTGGGCACTCTGCCTGAACGGCCATGCATACACGGAGCGCTTCTCAGGAAAGCGGAGAGCAAACGCAGCGCACCTTGACAGAGCATCCAGCAGGACGTCCGCGCACTCGTCCTCCCCCATCAATCTGACAGGCGCACTGGCCAGATTCACATGGAAGTCCATCAGCGCACGCAGGACAGAGTACCTCTTCGTCAGCTGATCATGGCATGGCAGTCTCTTGAGATGCCCGCGGATCCGCTCAAGGAAGGCCGCCGCCTCCTCCCCAATCCCGTTCATCATTGCCGCAGCGTGAATCTGAAGCGGATAGGAAAATCTGTCATACAGATAATCCGGATCCGGATCCGGGATATACCGCAGGATATAGTCGATCTGATCCCGCAGCGCATCGCCCTGCTGCACAAGGCGCGCCGCAGATATCGTGTGCACCAGCGAGCCTTCGCGCTGCACATAGTAATAGACTGCTTCGTCATCGACAAGCATATCCTGCGCACAATGGCACGCCTTCAGCAGAAATGTGGTATCCTCGCCGTTCTTCGTACTGCCATACCGCACATCGTTCCCGATGATCCACTCCCGCTGGTAGATCGCGCTGAAATGACCGTTGGTAAACAGCGCATACAGCGGCCTCCCCGCTCCCAGCCTCTGCCCAATATGCCACAGAAAGTGCTCGCTCCCCTGCATCGGGCACTCGCTTCCGTCCTCATAGACATAGCGCACCATACCGCGCGCAATCCTTGCCTTTATGCGCTTTGCCGCAGTATACAGAAGGCAGAGAAACTCCGGGGCGAGATAATCGTCCGCATCCACAAAGGCCAGATACTCTCCCCGCGCCGCCATGATTCCCCTGTTGCGGGAGACACCCGGGCCAGCGTTGCGCTCATTCCGGAGGATCCGTATACGGTCATCCGCCTTCGCAAGCTCCTGTGCATACGCTATCGAGCCGTCGCCGCCAAGATCATCCACAAAGATCAGCTCTATGTCCTGCAGCGTCTGGCTCCTGATCGAGTCAACGCACCGCGCAAACCCGCTTCCCGGATTGTATACGGGAATGATGACCGACACCGCCGGGGTCGTATGCTCTTGTGTCTGATTCATGGATCGGCTCATGCGGTTCTCCTGACTGTATCGACAGATCGTTCGTTCCGTTCGGCAAAGATGTTGCTATATTCTGATAATTCTTGATTAGAATCTGTTTTTCCTGCCCTCCGCACACACGGAAATGAACCCGGGGGCTCCTGCGAATGGCGGACTGCCCCTCGTCCGATCCGGATATGCATTCATTTTTGCATTAATTCAACCAAATCCGGATGTACGCATCATCGAAATTGCAAAAATTATAAAGAATCTGTTAAATGCCCATTGACAGAGCTATACTGTATCCGCTATAATATGCATCAATCTCGCAGAAGCGGCTGGAACCCGGAAAGGAACCGGTCGTGGAGGGAACTCCGGAGAATCTCATTCGTGAGTGCCGAAGGGGCAAGACCAATCAGGTCGAAACTCTCAGGCAAAAGGACGGAGCAGGCATGTGATGATGGATACATCTGTATACATCCGTCTGCATCTATCCCCGGAGCTGCCAGAGATGGCAGCTTTTTTCATTCATTAAAGGGGGACATGAATCATGGAACAATTTCTCGCAACGCTGACTGAGTACAACAACATCGTCAACACCTTCATCTGGACAACGCTGGGTCTGGTGCTGCTGCTGGGCACGGGCCTGCTGACAACTGCGATCACCCGCTTCTTCCAGGTCACGCATTTCGCGGAGTGGTGGAAGAATACCATCGGCAGCATGTTCAGCAAGGAAGTTCTTTCCCATAATAAGGACGGCAAGGCCATCTCGCCCTTCCAGGCGCTGTGCACGGCGCTGGCCGCTACCATCGGCGTCGGCAACATCGCCGGCGTTGCCGCCGCCATCTGTATCGGCGGTCCCGGCGCTGTCTTCTGGATGTGGGTGGCAGCCTTCTTCGGCATGATGACGAACTACTCCGAGAACGTGCTGGGCATCTACTATCGCCGCCGCAACGAGGCAGGCGAATGGAGCGGCGGCGCGATGTATTACCTGCAGGACGGTCTGGGCTCCATGAAGGGCTGCAAGGCCATCGGCAAGGTGCTGGCTGTGCTCTTCTCGGTGTTCACGCTGCTGGCCTCCTTCGGCATCGGCGCCATGGGTCAGGTCAACAAGATCGTGGTCAACATCGAGTCCGCATTCCCCGTGCAGGCGCTGGCGAATGTGACGCTGTATGAGGGCGTTTCCCTCTATTCTCTGGTCATCGGTCTGGCGCTGGTGGCGCTGGCGGCGGCCATCACGCTGGGCGGCCTCAAGCGCGTGGCGGCCTTCGCGGAGAAGGTCGTGCCCTTCATGGTGGTGCTGTTCATGACGGGAAGCCTTGTGATCATCGCCGTGAATTACGCTGCAATCCTGCCGGCTTTCGGCGCGATCTTCAAGACCGCTTTCACGCCGCTGGCCGCTGCGGGCGGCGCGGCAGGCTCCATCATCAGCACGATGGTTCAGGGCTTCAAGCGCGGCGTGTTCTCCAACGAGGCCGGTCTGGGCTCCTCCGTCATGGTTCATTCCAACTCCAACATCAAGGAGCCCGTCAAGCAGGGCATGTGGGGCATCTTTGAGGTGTTCGCCGATACCATGATCGTCTGCACGCTGACGGCTCTGGTTGTGCTGACCTCCGGCCTGTACAATCTGGATACCGGCATTCTGGCCGAAGGCGTGACGGATGCGACGCTGGTCGCAACAGCATTCAACTCCGTGTTCAGCTACGGCAACATCGGCAGCCGCTTTGTGGCGGTCGCCATCCTGCTCTTCGCCTTCACCACCGTTCTGGGCTGGAACCACTACGGCACCAAGGCATGGGAGTATCTCTTCGGCGTGAAGTCCACCATCGTGTATAAGGTCATTCATCTGGTGATGATTCTCTTCGGTGCGCTGCTGACCTCCTCTCTGGCATGGGACATCTCCGATACCTTCAACGGCCTGATGATGATCCCCAACCTGATTGGCGTGATCGCTCTGTCCGGTCTCGTAAGCAAGATCACCAAGAACTATCTGGATCGTGAGGTCCGCCATCTGGATGTCGCGCCTCTGATTTCGGCATTCCCCGGAAGCAAGGACGACTGATCCGAACACCGGTAACTACACAGCCCTCCCGGCAGACGTCGGGAGGGCTGCTGTGTTTCCTGTGAATTGAGCCGGGGGGAAAGGGGGCGGCACTTGCGGAGCATTAGCGCTCAGAACGCGGGGCGGCTCCGCCAAGTCCTATGGTATAACAAAAAACCACCCTTTCGGGTGGTTCTTCTTTGCGGTATATCCCGGGGAGTCTCTTCTCGCGCCTCGACGACGTAAGGGTTGCCCGGCTCTGACAGATCCGGGGAGCCCGCATAGTCGCGGCATACTGCCGCTCCTTGCGGTTCCCGACGCTCCGCCTCGCTTATTGCGTCCACAGGACGCGCTCGGCTCCGGTCCCACTGGGCTGTCATTCACATTCCGGGGAGCCTGCATAGTCGCGGCATTCTGCCGCTTCTTGCAGTTCCCGACGCTCCGCCTGCCTGCTTCCGCCACAGGCGGCGGCAGGCTCCGGTCCCGCCCAGGTTCGACTCCCCTAAGCCTTCATGGCATAAAAATAAGACACCCGAATGGGTGTCTTATTTTTATGGTGGAGCATAGGGGAGTCGAACCCCTGACCTTTTGAATGCCATTCAAACGCGCTACCAACTGCGCTAATGCCCCGTCAACATTACATATTATAATGCAGACGGGAATAAAAGTCAATACTGCAAATTCTGTTTTTTGTCGTTTTCTTGCTCTATTTCCATGCGTGGTCGATCTTCACGCCCGCAAAGTAGTGCGTCACGATCTCCTGCGCGGTCTTCCCCTGCTTCGCCATGGCGTAAGCGCCCCACTGGCTCATGCCCACGCCGTGGCCATAGCCCCTGCCGCGCATGACGACCCTGCCGTCCTGCATGTCAATGCTCTCCAGCAAGCAGGAGCGCATCTTCGTGGAGCCGATCGCAATCCGGAACGCCGGCGCGGAGACCTCCTTCCCGGCGATCAGCAGCGTCGTCGCCCTGCCGGATTCTCCCCGCTGACCGACAGCGATGCTTGTCAGCTCCGGCATGGATGCGCCCGCCTCCTTCGCCGCAGCGAGCACCTCCTCCGCCGTGAAGTCCGCCTCCCACATTGCAGCCTCCGGCGGGGCGTCGCCGTCTTCCATGCCGCTCACGCACTGCGTATAGCCCGGCTCCGCCTTCTCGTAGTCCAGCCCTTCCTTTGCGCGCGCCGTCAGCCCGCCGGAATGCGCATGGAACCACGCATACGGCAGCTCGCCTCCGGCATTGAGCACCATGCCCCGCGTCGCGGCGACCGCCTCGCGGATGCGCTCATTCACGCCGTCCGGGTCGTATGCCTGCGCCTCCCGGATATCCGTGGAGATATCCGCGCCCTCATACATGGATTCCTTCTGCGAGACGAACTGCAGCACGAACGTCCTTGCCAGAATCGCCTGCGCCTTGAGCGCCTCCATCGGCCAGTCCCCCGCCATCTCGCCGGCCAGCACGGACGGCAGATAGGCCTCGACGGACAGTTCCTCCACGCGCTCCGTATCCACGTCATACACCCGCAGCAGCGGAACGCCGTCCCCGCCGCGCGTGAGCTTGTCCGGTACAAGCTCCGCCGTCGTCCTCTCCGGCTCCGCTGTCATCTCCAGCCGCGCGGGCGTATTCTCCGGCATCGGCAGCGCAGGCTTCCCCGCGTCTGCGCCGCGCCGTGCACAGCCGGTCGTCAGCAGCGCAGCCGCCAGCATGAGCGCCAATCCAATCCTCTTCATGATCATCCCTCCGCAGGGAGTATGCCCGGCGTGAGAAGAAACATGCGGCATCAACAGCAAAAACGGGCGTGCCGGAGCACGCCCGTCTGTCAGGCCAATCAGTAGTTGACGTTCGCCGTGGGGACATATCCCACGCCGCCGTCGATCAGAATCATGCACACGCTCGTGCCGAACTGCAGCATCGTCGCCTGCTTGCCGGGGTCGTATACGCCCTTGACCGACGCCATGGACGAATCGTTATACACAATCACCCTTGTGCTGCTGTTGCCGGCGGCCAGCGCCAGCACGATGGTATCGCCCGCCTTGGGCGGCTGATAGCCGTCTGTCACCGGGACAGGCGTGATCCACTGCACAAGCGGCGTCGGGGTCGGCATGATCTGGATATAATGCGGCTGCATCGGCGGGGGCGTCGTATAGCTGCCGTTGAAGCTCAGATACCGCGTCATCATGTATCCGTGGCGCGTGCCGACGTAGACCTCGCACCATGTATTCCCGTAGTTGACCACCTTCACCTGCACGCCGTTGCGGTACTGACCGATCGAGCGCGAGGACTGCGAGGGCGTCTCGCGCAGGTTGAGAACCTGCGTGCTGAGCGGATTGTTGACATAGGCATAGCGCACGCCATTGTTCGTGCCGCCGTCCGCGTTGGAAATATACTGCGTGGACATGAAGCCCGTCAGCCCGTTGGCCGACACCTTGTACCATCCGCTGCCCTTGAGCAGAACAGTCAGTCTGGTGCCCGTACCCAGCGACGCAATGCTGGAATACGACGAGGAGGGGCCGCTGCGCAGGTTCACCCTGCCGCCGTTGCGCGTGGAGACCGTCGCGGTGCTCCCGCCGCGGCTGATCAGGGAGTCGTGCATGTAGCCGGTGTAGGTATAGCCGTTCTGCACGACGGAGACGTAGTTCCACTCATTCGAATCGTTGAGAATCGTCAGCGCCGAGCCGGAGTTCACGCGCACGACAACGCTGTAATTCAGCGAGGGGCCGCTGCGCAGATTGACATAGCCGCCGTTCGCATACTTGACCGTCGCACCGCCGGCAGAAGAGCCCAGATTCAGATACGCGGCGGACATATAGCCGCTCTTGTTATCCAGCGTGCGGACTCTCCACCAGTTGCTGCTGGTCTGCTGCTCGACGATCACCCACGTTCCTGTGGCATACTTGCCAAGGCTGCGGCTGGATGCGTCCGCATATTCACGCAGATTCAGGCGACCGCCCTTGACCACAGCAAACTCGGCCGCAGCCGCAAGCGCCGGCAGCGCCAGCAGCAGCAGGACAGATGCGAACAGCCTGATCAATTTCTTCCTCATGGATCTCACCAACCTTTTCTTCCTGTGCATATCAGACGGATGAGCGCCCGGGTTTCTTCCCGTCATTTTCCAATTAAGTGTGATCAGTTGGGGCGCTTCTTTTCCAGCGGCTTATAGGTGCCGTCCGCCTGCTCCACGCGCACGGCGCGCAGAGTCGCCTCCATGTTCTCGCGGAATTCCCTGAGATACTGCGCGCGCAGCTCCGCCTGCTCGGCGACCTCCGCCTCCGTCAGGCCGACGCTCTTCTTCTTGCGCGCAAGCTCGTTGATGCGCTCGATCTTTTCCTTCTCCATACTATCCTCCATACCCCGTGTCAGGGGCATTCTTCCTTCATTTTATCCTACTGTATGATACCGTCTTTTGGCGGCTCAGTCAAGCGTTTCACGCGAATACGGGGCCGCGCGTCGCGCAGCCCCGCAAGGGTGATATCCCTGATCATTATGCGCAGATGGACATCTCCGCCCCGCGGGCCATGCGCTCCATCTGTGTGCCCAGCGTCGAGGCGAGGCTCTGGCAGAGCCTGCCGGAGAAGCCGCTGCTCGGGTCGGCGAGGGAGGCGATGATCGAGCGCTCCATCTCCCCGCGCTGGCGGTCAAGCCCGCTCTCCACGGTGAAATCCAGCACCAGCTGGCGCATGAGCACGGGCACCTTCATCGTGCGGACAGCCTGCTCCATGCCGTCCTTGCCAAGGAAGGCCAGCAGCACGCCGGCCACCGCGCCGACCGCCATGCCCACCGGGCCGGAGCCCAGCAGCGCAATGCCGCCGCCGCCGCACAGGCTCGCGCCGACAGCCGCCATCACCACGCCAAGGAGCCCTGTGAACATATCCATGCCCATTGCATCCAGCACAGAGACCTTCACCCGGCCCATACCGGTATCCACCTTCGTCCCGCGCAGGGACATCCGCTCCGGCGGCACGCCGCAGCGCCTGCACAGCGCCGTCAGCTCTCCCTCCATCCTGTCCATCAGGCGATCCGTCCATCCCTGCAGCACGGGCGCAATCTGCGCGCGGACAGCCTCGCTCCCCACGGACGCCTCAATGCGCTGCGAGAGCACGCGCTCCAGCTCCTCAATGGTTCCTATGCCGCCGCGCTTCCACAGCGCGATGGTCTCCATCGCCTCATGCCGCGCCGCGTCGACCATCACCCGCGCCAGCGGGGTATAGAGCTCATGGATGCTGCCGGAGACCAGCGAATTCAGCCGCTCGCCGCGCGCGATGGAGGCGACCTCCTCGCGGAAGGTCTTCAGCCGCTCGTCCACCCGGCCCGCATACGCAAGGCCGCGCGCAATGGAGCACTCCGGCTCAGGGCAGAGCACGAGCAGGCTGCCCTCAAACGCCGCCCTGCACGCCTCCTTGAAGAATGCCATGCGGGATGCGCCGCCCGTGAGGATCACGACCTGCGGCGGGCAGGCGCTGCTGACCCCGCGCGCCGCGCTGAGCGACTGCTCCATCGCATCCACAAAGCTGCGCCCGCCCAGCGCCGCGACCGGCGCATGGATGATCTCATCGATTATCTGCGCGTCAAGGCGAAGCTCCAGCATGAGCGTCATGTCATAGCAGACGACCAGCTGCGTGCTCAGCCCCTGCTCCTGCCATTTCTCCTCGTCAAGGAAGTAGCGCTCCTTCATCCTGCGCGCCTCCAGCTCGCAGTAGCTGCGCCACGCAGGGCTCTCCTTCAGCACCCGCTGCAGCTCGTCCCTGTCCGGGGAGAGCTCCACGCACCGGCGCAGGATCAGCTCGTCCAGCAGTCCGCCGCCCAGATTCGTATCCCCGAAGAGGGCCTGATCCTGCTGATGCCCGTCGATGATATAGGCAAAGTCCGTCGTCGAGGAGCCGATGTCGATCACCATCGCGCTGTGCTGCATCAGCTCCGGATTGACGCGCAGGCCGCGCGCATGACGCGCATAGAGGAAGGCTGCGCGCGACTCCGGCACGACATGCACATTCGGGAAGCCGGCGGATTCCATCAGCGCAGCATACTGCTGCCGCCTGCCCTCGCCCCAGCCGGCGGGGCAGCCCACGACCGTGCGCGACACCTGCGCCATCAGCGCCGGCTCCTGCCCGAGCAGATGCGCCATCACGCCCTGCGCAAACGCGCGCACGTCGCCCGGGGCCTCCGGGTCGGTCAGGTAGCGGGACTTGAAACGCACCTTCGCATCCTGCGCGCCGGACAGCACGCTCGCCTCATCGCCCACGACGATGCGCCCTTCGCGCATACCGACAGCGGAGAGGATGCTCGACTTGCCAAGGATCGGCATCATGCGCGGCTCAACGGTCGATTCCTCGTCCAGCAGCGCCACGGCGCTCTCGCCGTCGCCAAGGTCAAATCCAAGGATTCTCATTGATGTATCTCCCTTCGCCGTCATCTGGCCGCACCCTGCGCCGCCGCGCATGCCGCCACGCCGCGGCGGATCAGCTTCCCATCCCGCAGGAGCGCCGGGCGGATCGTCCGCTCGCCGCTGAGTGTGGGCAGCACGTCAAACATATGCGCCGTCTCCCGGCTGAAGGACGCCGCCTCCACGCCCAGCATGCGCAGATAGATCTCCGCCTGATCGAGGCTGCGCAGCGCAACCTCGCCGCGCCCGGTCGCCCTCGCCTCCAGCAGCGCAACGAGCAGATCCAGCATCGCCTCATCCGCGGTGCCGCTCAGCCGCGCCGTCACGTTCTCCTGCTCAACCAGCCGCAGATCGCTCACGCAGATATCCGCCGCACGGCACTGCTGCTCCAGCGCACGCACAAGCTCCTGCGCGTCCACGCCGAGCACGCCCTGCGCGCGGTATTCCGTCTGCTTCTGTGCCGGCTTCATCCCGGCGAGATACATCATCCCCGCGCCGGCCGCCTGCAGCACGGCGAAGATCAGATTGCCGTCAATAAGCTCAAACACGGCCAGCGCGCCCAGCAGCAGAGCGCCGGCCTCCGCCAGCCCGAAGCGCTTTTTCTCCTCCATCTTTTCCTGCGCTGCGACCACCAGCTCGCCCCTCGCCCTTGCGGCGCGCAGGAATGCCGGCGCGCTGCGCGCCAGCGCGAGCACAGCCTGCTGCCTCTGGCGCAGCAGATCATCCTGCTCGTCCTGAGCGAGGTCGCAGGCGACCAGCTCCAGCGTCATCACCGCGGCCTGCGCCGCCTGCTCCGGCGTATCCGCCTGCTCAAGCTGCGCCAGCAGCTCGCCCTTCCGCCTGTCAAACGCAATAGATGCGTCCATATCCTTCTCCATTTCCATGCCCTGCGGCATGCTGTCGTATTCTTCTGCCTGCCGTCCTCTGCGGCGGCAATACCTTATTTTATTGTACTCGCTGCGTCAGGCTTTGTCAATTGACCCTCTCCTGTGGTATAATCAGGCATCTGCGCCCGACGGCGCATCACGGGAGGTTCTCTATGCGCATCCTGACCTACATTGCCGGCGCCATGGACGAGGGGCGCGCCGTGCGCAGCGTCGTGCCGCGCCGCTTCCAGCTGGGTGAGCATGCCTTCCGCCGGCTGAAGGTGCAGGGCGGCATCCTCGTGGGCGGCGTATCCGTCCGGGCGGATCATATCATCCATGCCGGCGATGTGATCGCCATCCGCCTCCCGGACGACGGGGCAGCCAGCGCGGCAGATGTGCCGGCCGCTCTGCCCGACAATCTGCCGGCATCCTATATCCGCTATATCGACGAGGATCTGATCATCGCCGCCAAGGGCGCGCCGCTGGCGACGCTGCCCTGCGCGCATATCCGCACAGGGACGCTGCGTGAGCAGCTGTGCGCTATGCTCGGCGCGGACGACAGCGCCTTCGTCTATCACCCCGTCAACCGCCTTGACAAGGGCACCAGCGGCCTGCTGTGCATCGCCCGCCATGCGCATGCGCAGCGGCTGATGACTGCGCAGCTGCACACCGGCGGCTTCGTCCGCGAATATCTCGCCGTGACGGAGGGCATCCCCCGCGCTTCCTGCGGCGTGATCGATGCGCCCATCGCCCGCCTTGGCGCAGGAGCCAAGCGCGCCGTGCGCGAGGATGGTCAGCGCGCTGTGACGCATTACCGCATCGAGGCGGTCTGCAGCAGCAGAGCGCTTGTGCGGCTGCGCCTTGAGACGGGGCGCACGCATCAGATCCGCGTGCATCTGTCCTCCATCGGCTGCCCGATCGCCGGCGACTACCTCTATGGCAGCGAGCTGCCCGCGCTCGGCGGCCGCTTCGCGCTGCATTCCGCATATCTCTCCCTTGTCCATCCGATCACGGGGCAGCGTATCGAGCTGACGGAGCCGCTGCCCGATGCGCTCGCCGCGCTGCTGCGCGGTTAATCTGCCCGCAATTTCCTGTGTCATGCGCCGCCATTCCGGCATCCTATGTATTACATCGGAGCAAGGAGGCAGCAGCATGAGCGGCAGGAACGAACACAAGCCCCACGGCGCATGGCAGTGGAACCCGCCCGCACGTCAGGAGACGGCGGACGAATCCTTCCACAGCCGCAAGGAGATCACCAGCTTCACCGAATGCACAGGCCTGATGCAGCATGTCCCGGAGGATGAAGGCGAGGCGCACGCGCTCTCCTCCCTCTACGGCATTCACACCGTCAAGCCGCAGGGCAACCCCGGCAAATGCAACCCGCGCAACAACCCGGAGGAGATTGCCTTCCACCGACAGCCATAATACGAAAACAGCCTCCCGGCTCACCGGGAGGCTGTCTGTCTTGTGGGGATTTACGGTTCGTCAAGCGCGAAGAGCACGGCGTTCTCTCTGCCGTGGCGAAGCGATGTGCCCGCCGCCAGCAGCATACCGTCCGCCCCGCGCAGCAGGTATGCGCCCTGCGTCTGCAGGTCGATGGGCATGCGCGTCCAGTCGCCCCATTCCTCGCGCCCAAGCCGGGCGACGACGACGGCCTCTGCGTCCGTCCATTCATTCAGCGAGGCCATGACCAGCGTCTGCCCGGGGGCGCCGCCCGGCAGGATCGCGCAGATGCAGGTCAGGTCCTTGGGCATAAGGATCTCCTGCAGCACGCCCTCCGCGCTCAGATAAGCCGCCACGCCCTGCTGCCGCGTCCCCTCCGCGCTGTCGCTGAGGTAGCAGCCGCCGATGAGATATCCGCCGTTTTCAAGCCGCGCGCCGCAGCGCCACTGCAGCCTGTCCGCCGCGGTATGGATGGGCGTCTTTGTCTGCCAGCGCAGCGTACCGTCCCCGCCCATCAGCGTGACGAGCGCGCCGCCGGCCGTCTCCTCAAACAGCAGCACTCCGTCCGCCACGCAGTATCCATCGGACAGGAAAGCGCCGTCTGCCAGCTCCCTCACGTTCCCGCCGGCGTCAACGGCTGTGCGCACGGCGCGCCCGTCATAGCGGCAGGTCATCACGATCTCCTCCCCGGCGGTCTGCGCTGCCTGCACGGAGGCCATCGTCTGCATATAGATCGCCGCGTCATAGGTCTCGTCCCGCGCAGGCTCATAGCTGTCAAGCGCCGTGATACGCACGCGCCTTGACCCCATGTCCGCCGTCTGCAGCAGCGCCGCGCCGCCGCCAAAGCGCGCCATATCGTCCACAAAGATATGCCCGTCGCCCTCAGACGGCTTCTGCGCCTCGCCGATGAGCGCGCCGTCCTCGTCGTAGAAGCAGAGCTTCGACGTATTCGCCCCGGCAAAGCCGGACTGCGTCGCCGTGATCGGGTATATATTGTCATAGGCGTCCGTGCTGAAGAGCAGCTCGCCGGACTCGCTGACCCGCGCGATGATATTGCCGGCCGCCTCCAGCTGCGCGCTGACGATCACGGAGCCGTCGTCATACGCCAGCACATCCAGCAGTACATCGATCCGCCCGCCGCCCACAGCGACGCGGCATTCCTGCGGCGCATCCGCGCTGCCCGGCGTGATCCAGCGGACACGCAGCCCGTCCTCCGTCCTGCTGACCTGCAGCAGCCTGCCCCGGCCGTCCGAGGCGAGCAGGTCGCCTGCCGCATAATCAAGCAGCGCGCCGCGGGACACCGTGCCCTGCTCGTCCATCGCGGCGCAGCACAGGCTGCCGTCCGCATGGCAGCAAAGGACCGCCAGCCGCCTCCCACCGCCGACGTCCATCGGCACGCCCGGCCAGACGTCCGCCCCCGCGTCATGCCCGCACAGGGCCGCAGCCTCCGGGATCTCCATGCGGGAGACAGCCCTGCCCTCCGCGCTCAGCAGCACCCATTCGCTGCCCTTCCCTTCGCCGTCAAGCACGGCGGAGATCATCCCGTCGCCATGCACAAAGGGGCTCTTGAACGTATCGCGCCCGACATGCGTGCTGGTGTACGACCAGAGCACCTCGCCCTGCGCATCAAGGCGGAGCAACCAGCCGGTCTTCCCCGTGCGTCTGCGGGAGGAGAGGTCGCCGTCCGTCGAATAGGCATACCCTGCCCCGAGCAGCCCATCCTCTGCGGCGATAAGCGTATAGAGCCTGTCCTCGCCGCGCCCGCCATAGCTGTGCGCCCAGCCCTGCGCCTGCGCCGTCTGCGCCGACAGTATGAGAATCAGCGCCGCCAGCAGCAGCCTGCATGCCCGCATATCAATCTCTTCCCTTCACCATAGACAGCGCGATGCGCTTCTTTGCGACGTCCACATCGACGACCCATACCGTCACGACGTCGCCAACGCTCACCACATCGGACGGATGGCGCACGCGCCTCTCCGCCATGCGCGAAATATGCACAAGCCCATCCTGATGCACGCCGATATCCACAAACGCACCGAAGTCGATCACGTTGCGCACGGTGCCGGTCAGCTCCATGCCCTTGACAAGGTCGGTCATCTCCAGCACATCGGTGCGCAGCACGGGCGGCGGCAGCTCCTCGCGCGGATCGCGCCCGGGCTTCTCCAGCTCCGCCGCGATATCCGCCAGCGTCATCTCGCCCACGCCCAGCTCCTGCGCCAGCTGCGCCGCGCCGACCGCCTGCACCCGCGCGGCGATCCCGGGGATGCCGCCCTTTTTCAGGTCCTTCGCGTCGTAGCCAAGGCGGGCAAGCAGCGCCTTCGCCGCCGGGTAGCTCTCAGGATGGACGGCGGTCGCATCCAGCGGATTGGTTCCGCGCACGCGCAGGAAGCCCGCGCACTGCTCAAACGCCTTCGGCCCCAGCTTGGGCACCTTCTTGAGCTGCGCGCGCGAGGTGATGCCGTTCTCATCGCGGTAGGCGATGATATTCGCCGCCAGCGCGGGGCCGATGCCCGCCACATGCTCCAGCAGCTGCGCAGACGCCGTCTCCACGTCCACGCCGACGCCGGAGACGCAGCTCTCCACCACGCCGGCGAGCGTGCTTTCCAGCTCCGCCTGCTTGAGGTCATGCTGGTACTGGCCCACGCCGATGGCCTTCGGGTCGATCTTCACCAGCTCCGCCAGCGGGTCCTGCATGCGCCTTGCGATGGACACCGCGCTGCGCAGCGAGACGTCAAAGTCCGGGAATTCCTTCGCCGCCAGCTTTGAGGCGGAGTAGACGCTCGCGCCCGCCTCGCTGACGATCATATACTGCACGCCCGGACCCTCGGGCAGCAGCGCGGCAATGAACTGCTCGCTCT
>JAGBAV010000051.1 GCA_017938795.1 Clostridia bacterium | reverse complement strand
CGGGATCCAGAATATCCGGTCGGTTGGTGGCAGCCAGAACGATGACGCCCTCATTGCGGGAAAAGCCGTCCATCTCCACCAGCAGCTGGTTCAATGTCTGCTCTTTTTCGTCGTGACCGCCGCCCATGCCGGCGCCTCTGCGGCGGCCGACAGCGTCGATCTCATCGATAAAGACAATGCACGGGGCATGCTTCTTCGCCTGATCAAACAGATCGCGCACACGGCTGGCGCCCACGCCGACGAACATCTCCACAAAGTCAGAGCCGGAGATGGACATGAACGGCACGCCCGCCTCGCCGGCGACAGCCTTCGCCAGCAGGGTCTTGCCCGTGCCGGGCGGGCCGACGAGCAGCACGCCCTGGGGGATACGCGCGCCCACCGCCGTGAATCTGCGCGGATTCTTCAGGAACTCGACAAGTTCCTGCATCTCTTCCTTCTCCTCCTGCGCGCCAGCGACGTCGGCGAAGGTGATTTTATTGCCGTCGGGCTCAAAGACGCGGGCCGTGCTGCGGCCGAAGTTCATCATCTTCCCGCCGCCGCCGGACTGCTGGCGCATGATGAACATCCAGAAGAACATGAACACCAGCATCATCAGCATATAAGGAAGGAACTCCAGCAGCCAGGGCGTCTCCTCCGGCTCAAGATACGTCAGCGCAAAGCCCAGTTCCAGCTCGGAAACATCCTCCCCGCTGACGCCGGCGCGGCGCGCAGCCAGCTGCCTGCAGGTATCCACAAACGTATCCCTGCTGACAACGGCAGAATAATCGTATGCATCGGGAGAGAACATCTCGTCCGGAATACTGCTCGTGCCCAGCAGGACATAGGCGGTATCCTCCTGCAGAGCGATCCTGTCGACCTCGCCGCGCTCGATATACCCAAGCAGCTCGCTGTATTCAATCTCCTCACCGGTATTCCCCATCCCCGGGCCGAAGAACACCTGCGTGGCAAGCATCACGGCAAGGATAATCAGAAGATATACCGGAAAACCCCTATATGATTTCTTCAATTGGGAACCTCCAAAGCGCGCCCCATCCTCGGGGCGGAAATATGATTACTTCTCGTAAACCTCCGGCCTGAGCACGCCGATATCCGGAAGATTGCGATACTTCTCGTCATAGTCAAGGCCATAGCCGACGACGAACTCATCCGGAATCGTGAAGCCGAAATAATCCGCCTTCAGCGGCACACGGCGGCGCTCCGGCTTATCCAGCAGGGTCGCGATATGCAGAGAGGCAGCGCCGCGGCTGATCAGATTCTCCTTGAGGAAGGAGAGCGTCATGCCGGAATCGACGATATCCTCGACGATCAGCACATGCTTGCCGTTGATCGGCTTGTCCAGATCCTTGAGGATGCGCACGACGCCGGAGGACTTCGTCGCGCTGCCATAGCTGGAGATCGCCATGAAGTCCATCGTGATCGGCAGATCAATCTCGCGGATCAGATCCACAAAGAACACCACTGCGCCCTTGAGAATACAGATCACCGTCAGATCCTTGCCGCGGAAATCCTCCGTGATCTGGCGGCCCATTTCGCGCACGCGCTCGGCAATTTCTTCCCTCGTAAGCAGCAGTTCATCCTTGATATCCTCGTACATGTGCCTCTTGATCGTATTTTCGCTCATCGCTGTATCCCCCTGATTATTTATGATTTATTATCCGCCTCATCCATTCTCCCGCCATATGGGAGGAACCCGGAGAAGGCAACCATCATCTGTTCTTCCGTTTCTGAAGCGCGGCAGACCTCCGACGGCCGCAGCCCGACCGCCCAGATCACGCCGCAGCTGCCGCGCAGCACAGGCATACTGCCCCGCAGCGCACGCTCAATCCCGTCGTCGATCATCATTCGTTTGAGCTTCTTCGCATGATGACGCCCGAAAGGAACAAAGGCGTCTCCATCCTGCCGCTGCGTTACGCACGCGCCCTCCAGCACACGGCGCGGAATCACCTGCGCACGTATACCGTCGCCCGTCTCGTCGGGTAGCGCCGCCCTGACCGTAAACGCGCCAAAAGGCGTCGTCGTCATGCCGGACAGCGCAAGCGGCGTCGGCGCAATCTCCTCTTCGCGCGTGATGCAGAGATACGTCCTGCCAAGACGCGCCTGCGCGCCGCCGCTGAGGCTGACCGCCTCACCGCCGCTGCGCAGCATGGACATGATATCCTCAATGGCGCCGGCGTTCTGCGAAACCCCGGCTGCCGCAAGCGCACGCGCAATCACGCGGCCAAGCAGCGCGTCAGGCAGCGGCTCAAGCGCACTGCGCAGGATCGCAGTACCGTCCGCCAGCGGGATCATCTCAATCTCCCGCGCACGGATCTCATCTGAAAAGTAAGCCTCGTCCCGCTGCGCAGCAGCCGCAAGCCGCGCCAGCGCGCGAGCCGCGCCAGGGTATGCCTGCTCCAGCGCAGGCAGCACATGATGGCGCAGCCTGTTGCGCGTATATGCGGCATCATGATTGGTCTCATCCTCGCGCCATGATGCACCGATCGACACGAGATAGCCGCGCAGCTCCCCCGGCTCCGCCGCAAGCAGCGGCCGGATCAGCCCGTCCGCAGCCGCGCGCATCGCGCACAGCCCGCGCACATCGCTTCCCCTGCAGGCATGCATCAGCACCGTCTCCGCCTGATCCAGCGCGTGATGGGCAAGGGCGATATGCTGCGCGCCGATCCGCTTCGCCGTCTCCCGCAGGAAGGCATAGCGCAGCCTGCGCGCCGCATCCTCTATTCCGGTATGCAGCTGCGCAGCCAGAGCCGGCGCATCAGTGCGCTCCCCATAAAAGGGAACGCCAAGCGCACTGCAGGCCGTCTGCACAAACGCCATATCCTCAAGCGAAGCCCCGCCGCGGATCCCATGCTCCATATGCGCACAGGACACCCTGAGCGAAAGCCGCCCGCGCACGGCACACAAAAGATGCAGCAGCGCCATTGAATCCGCGCCGCCGCTCACCGCCGCCAGCACATGATCGCCCGGCTGTACGCCGCACACCTGCGTCAGACGCAGGGCAAACTCATCAGCAGTCATCGTCGCATACTCCTGTCCATACAGCTTCTATTGTACCCTTTGCCCGCCAAAATGGCAAGATGCTATCGCAAAAAATGCAGGAATGCCAAATCTTCCATCCTTCTTTATATGTACGCCGGATCCCGCAGCCTGCATGCAGCGCCTGAACCGCATGCAAAAGACGGGGACGGACGCCTTTGTCCTTCCCCGTCAGCTGCAGTCATTCAATCATCCGCTTGCGCACCCGCGCGCAGAGCACCGTCATATCATCCCGCGCAGCGCCCTCCCCGATCGCCTGTGCAATCAGCTTCTCCCCGACCGCCCGGGGATGCAGCCACGCCAGCTTCGCGATCGCCCCGCGCAGCGCCTCCTCACCGCCAGGGTATGCATCTGCGACACCGTCCGTCATCAGGATCACCACATCATCCGGACGAAGCGTCATCCTCAGCGACTGGGACTCGACGTCCGGCAGCACGCCGACAGGCAGCGCGCCGCCGCCGATAGAGCGTACCTCTCCCTCGCGCACCACATAGGACGCGCATGCGCCCAGCTTCTCAAATGCCGCCTCCCCGCTGTGCAGATCACATACGCACAGATCCATGGTCGCATACATCTCGCGCCCTGTGCACATCAGCATCAGGGCATTGACGACGTCCAGCGCCTGCGCCCGCGTATACCCGGCCCGCAGCGCCTCCACCATCAGCGACAGCGCGGCATGGCTTTCCTCCAGCGCAGGCGCGCCGCAGCCCATCCCGTCGGACAGCGCCAGCACATGCCGTCCGCCGGGCAGCGCACGGGAAACATAGCAGTCGCCTGTGACGTCCTCGCCCGACCGGCTCCGGCATGCCGCGCCGATCTCCAGATCCATCTGCGCCGCCTGCTCATAGAGCGCCTGTGTGGTCAGCAGCCCATCCCGGACGCAGGCCTGCATGATCACACCGCAGGCGCGGCTGACCAGCGGCTGAAGCGATACCGGCGCGACATGCTCCGGCTTGAGCAGCAGCACCTCCATTTTCTCGCCCATGCGCAGGGCATAGGCCACGCGCACTTCCTCCAGCCCCTCGCGCACCAGCGCATACCTCAGGCGTTTATATGCGGCGTCGTCCGGGCGGATCTCTCCAAGCGTCCGCTCACAGACTTGGTGCGCCGCGGCGCTTGTCTTGCGCAGCAGGCGGATGCACTGCGCGGTCTGCGGGTTCTCCTCCTGTACGGCGCAGAGCCCCTCCATCATCCTCGCCGTATTCTCATACAGCCCGGCCCATGCGTGAATCATCGACGCACAGCGCACAGCCACTGCCTCGGACTGCGTCATCTCCTCCTTGACCGCCCGCTCGATCATTCCCGTCACAAATGCCCGCCGCGCAGGCGGCAGAATCAGAAACGGTGCCAGCCCCGGAAGGGCAAAGACCAGCAGACGGACATCCTGCGCCTCGCCGCCCAGCAGTGCCGCAGCCGCCATCATACCGACGGTCATGAGGAACGACGCAAGAAGACGACCGGAACCACGCAGCTCCGCCGCAAGAAACCCGCCGCACAGCAGCATAGCCGCAGGATTTGCACAGCGCAGCCCGACGGACAGCACGCCGCCAAGCACGCCCGCGCAAAGCACAGCCTGCGCCCCTCCGCCGACAAAAGCATGCTCGATGGTCAGATAAGCCGCAAGACTCATCGCCAACACATCTCCGTGAGGCAGCCCAAGCAGACCCGCAAGCAGCGACGCGCACACCGCCATCAGACACAGCGGACGCGTCTCCCCGTCCAGCTCATCCCGATGACATATGCTCAGCGCCGCCCCGTCATACAGAATGGAAAGCCCAGCGCCCGCGCATGCCGTCAGAAAGAGGACGATCGCCTCCAGCGGCGCATGAACGCCGCCCACCACACCGCCGCCAAGAATGACAAAAAATACTGCGGCCGCCATCGGCAGACGGCTCGCCCTGCGTACCCACAGGCAGGACGACAGCCAGAGCAATACGCCGCAGGGCAGCTGCCAGCAGCCCGCCATATCGCCCAATCCATAGCAGAGGACAAATCCTGCCGCCATACCGGCAAACGCCGGCACCGCCAGATACCCCAGCCGCAGCAGCACAGCGAACATCGCCGCCTGACAGCAATAACCGCCGCCCGGCAATTGCGCGCAGGTCATCAGCGCCATCATTACGAAGCACAGCACGCGCTGCATTCTCGTGCCCCGGTGCCTGAGCGCACCCGCAATCCCGGCGAGAAAACCGCGCTCTCCCAGCGCCCCCACTTCGCGTCCATCACCGACGCATACGGACGCCCGATCCTGTTCCGCCATACAATCCCTCCGCTCCATTCACACAATATATGGACTCATTGTATAGCGTGTCATCCGGAACCCCTGTCGTTTCTGCGCGCGAAAAAAGAGAAGCGCAGGACAAAACCTGCGCTTCTTCGTCTGTTATGCTCAATCCCAGCTGTCGTCGTCGAAGCACTCCCGCTCCTCCTGCCCGTCGCTCAGCAGGCGCGCCGCCTCGCTCTGAGGCAGCTCGCTCACATCGGACAGGCGGCGGGCAATCGTCTCGCTGTGGCGCTGCGCGCTCTCCAGCGACTCCGACGCCTGCTGCAGCTTCTTCTGCGTGCGGCTGAGGATCCCGGCAAAGCCGCCGATCTCCGTGCGGACCGCGCCAAGCAGCGCGGCGATCTCCTCCGTCCGCTGCTCGATTGCCAGCGAGCGGAAGCCCATTTGCAGGCTGGACAACAGCGCACAAAGCGTCGTCGGGCCGGCGACGACCATCCTGCTCTCCTGCTGGATGCGCTCTGCAAGGCCGCTGATGCGCAGCACCTCGGAGTACAGCCCCTCGCTCTGCAGGAAAAGCACCGCGTAATCCGTCGTATATGGCGGAGCGATCAGCTTCTCGGACATGCGCCTTGCATGCATGCGCACCGCGGACTCCAGCAGACCGCGCGCATTATCCACCTGCTCGCGCGTACCATTCTCCAGCGCCGTGCGAAGCTCCGTATACTCGCGCATCGGCAGGCTCGCATCCAGCGGCAGATAGACGGTATGCCCATGCCCCTGGCCGGGCATCACGACGACATAATCCGCAACCGCCTCGCCGCCCGGGCGCACACAGGCCCGCTGCGCATACTGATCCGGCGCGAGCATCTGCGCCAGAAGCGCCCCAAGCTGAACCTCGCCCCACGCCCCGATCGGCTGCGCGCCGCCCAGCGTACGGCTGAGCTCATCGACGCTGCCGGCGAGCGACTGCATGGCGGAAAGGCTGCTGGACACCTGCTCAAGACGGCGCGTCACCGCAGCGAAGGACGCCTCCAGCCGCTGGTCGACCGTCGCATTGAGCTTCTCGTCCACGGTCTGACGCATCTGCTCCATCTGAATGCGGTTATCTTCGGTGATGCGCGTCAGGCCGCCCTCGATCGTCTCGCGCATGCGCTCCATCCGCTCGTCATTACCGGCGAGCTTATCGTCGATCGTGCGGGTCACGCCGCTCAGGCGATCCTCATAGGAGCTCAGGCGCGTATCCATCGTCTGGCGCATGCGCTCCATGCGCTCCTCCTCCTGATGCACAGCGGCGCGGAGCTGACCGCCCAGCGCGTCCATCTGGCCCTGCTGGGTCCGCGTCATCTCGCCCATCATTTGCATCATGGAGTCGTTGACATTCTTCATCGCCTCGCCAATCTCACGCGTAGCATGCTCGCTGCTCTGGCGGGACGCCTCCTGCGCGGCCTCCAGCTGGCGCGCAACGCCGCCTGCCATCTCCTCCACCTGCTTCTGCGCGCGCTTCGCCCGGCCATTGACCGCGACCAGCGCCAGAAGCATCACCGCAAAGAGCAGCAGGCACAGCGCAGCAAACGCAAAAAGCAGCTGCTGCGCGCTCAGCGCATTCAGCCAGTTCATCATCATTTCCATGATTCAACACCCCATTCCGCCCCCGCGGCAGTAGCGCACAGGAGGCAAATGTGCTATAATAATCCTGCCCATCGGGCAAAGGAGGTACTCTATCCATGGCTCAAAAGCGAAGAAGCAGCAAACAAAAGAAAACCGCAGACAGGCGAAGCATTGCGCTGTGCGCCGCAGGCGGCATCGGCGCCATCCTGCTCAGCCTGATCATCTGCCTGATCGTCTTTGATATCCGCCCTGCCGCCACAACCAGCGCGGCTGTCTCCTCGACGCCGCTGCCCTATGACGCGGGCGCGCCCTTCTCCATCAGCGACCTGACCACAGCGCAGCTGACCCAGATCCGCCAGCAGGGCCGCATGAACGTCAGCGACGGCCCGCGCGGTATCAGCATCGGCGACTCGCTGGATAAGGTGCTGGAGCGCTACCCGACCGACTACGTCGGCGAACAGCCCGACGATATGCAGATCCTCTACTGCGCCAGCTACTTCGAGAACCAGAACGGCCTGATGACCGCCCTGCCGCCTCGCGGCCTGCTGACCGTGGACAACGGCGCGATCACCGTCACCCTGCTCGCCCCGACGGCTGCATACCCCGCAGGCACCAAGGACAGCTATGGCAGCTACGAGCATGTCTACTGCCTCTACACCGTCGACCCGGACAGCATGGCCATCTCTGAAATCGTGCTGGGGATCGACCAGTAACACGTCTATATTATAGGAAACTCGCTGGAGGTTGTCAATCACGCATTGCAATCGCCGCAAAAAAGCCCTTGACAAATCCCTTCCCTGTGGTATAATAGCTTTGTTTGAGAGCGTCATGGCTCTTAGCACGGGGTGTAGCGCAGTTTGGTAGCGTGCTTGAATGGGGTTCAAGAGGCCGCGAGTTCGAATCTCGCCACTCCGACCAGTAAAAAGTGCTTGATTTCACTACGAAATCAAGCACTTTTTCTTTTATCCCCTGTTCCAGAAGTTTAGGAATACTGTACGGCAGGGTACACTTTTTCAAAAACGCGGGTACACAGCGCCTTGAATGCACACAAAAACGAGCTGTGAAAATGTCAACCATACCTTCGAAAAGAAGGATGGAAAGGTTGTCGCGTTCAAATTTCAGCTGTGCATTGGAAGGGACGATTCGGGTACACAAAAGTACAAAACGACGACATGGAAACCGCCAAACGGCCTGAGTTATGCCAAAGCCCGCAAATTGGCAGAGGCTGAATCCTATCGTTGGGAGCAAGAGATCAAAGGAAATCAGCCAGAGCACGGCGTGTTCGCGACGCCTACTCCTCTTCCCTGTGAAGCGCCTGAAGAGCCTGAGATCGTACCTGAAGAAGAAACCTTCCGCTACTTTGCCGAACAGGTTTGGTTACCTCTGAAGGTCATTGCAGGCGGTTTGAAGCCATCTACCGTCGCCATGTACGGATTCATGATGCGCGTGGCTCTGCCCCAGCTTGGAGACAAAAGACTCAGGGACATAACGTCCATCGACATCATGAGATACCTGCAATATCTCCGTGACGAGTACCACGCGCCTGACGGAAGGACGCTTTCTGAGAAGAGCATCAAGCATCATTACGACATTCTGAGGATCATCTTCAACTATGCGGAGAAGCAGGAGTTCATCGAAAAGAATCCGATCAAGAAGGTGGACGCGCCGCGAACGGTCAAGCGTCCAGTGGATGCGCTCACGCAGGATCAGGCGCGAATCTTCTTCAGCGCGATCCGCGAATGCAAGCCCGAATACCGATGCATGATGCTGCTCATGGCGACGACGGGAATCCGGCGCGGAGAATGCCTTGGCTTGCAGTGGCAGGACTTCAACTTCGACGAAAACACGCTCCACATCTCCCGCAACGTGACGTACACCAAGCAAAGCGGTATCCTTGTCGCGGAACCAAAGACGCCGTGCAGCATCCGCACCATTCCGATCATGGAAGGCGTCAAACACGAACTGCTTTTGCTCAGACGCTCTGCGATCCAGCGCCATCCCAACCAGATCATCAAGAACATGTACCTCTTTGAAGGGCTTGAGAGTCCCTATCAACCCCGCGATCCGAACACAGCGACGCGCAAAATCACGCACTTCATGAGGCGAATCGGCTTGCAGGGCATTTCGCCCCACGATCTGCGGCACACATGCGCGACGCTGCTCCTTGAAAACGGCGCAGACATCAAGAGCGTGCAGGAAATACTGGGCCATGCGGATGCGTCCACGACGCTGAACTTCTATGTCAAGGCGGATCTGCGGCAGATGAAGGTTGCAACGCAGAAGTATGCGGAGGCGTTTGATCTGTAAACAAAACTTGGCAAGTCTTTTATCAGCATGATATATTCCGCGCGTTTTTACGCAGCTTGTTTTGTGTATGATTATGTGCTATCATAATACACAATAAACTAAGGAGGATATCTATGCCGAAGAAAAAATACGTCCGATTCAGTTTGTACAAAGCAGTCCTTTCCCTGACCGATAACCATGCAGATAAACTCCTGAAGGCCGATCAGCGGATTGCTGAACTTGAAGCCATTGCTCCGCAAGACTTCAAATCACATCATGGTCTTTCTCTCGATAAATGGAGAGATCATCGCCGTGAATTGGCAGAAGCTGCGGCAAGGCGTCAAACTACATGGCAGCTAAGTCAGGTGATTGAAGCAGCGCAAAATGGGCGTATTCCTGAGATGGTTCTCAAGGTTAATGGAGAGAAAATCGAGATGGATCGGAACGCATACTTCCATAAGGATTCCTCTCCCCATCTCTATTCCTTCCAGATTGCCAAACTTCGTGCAACAGGTCTTCCCGCAAAAAAGAAGATTGATGAGGCGCGAGAAGATATTCCGCTGGCTGAAGATGAGTATATCGGTGAGTTTACCGAAATACTTTTAGACACGCGATACGGCGTCGTTATAATTCAGTCAAATAAGTATGGCGTCGGTGTTTCTGCGGTACAAAAGTATCTGAATTTCCTTCAGAAACAGTATCTCGAAATCAATCGTCAGCCCGTCAATCGCTATCTCGTCGGTGAATTACAGCCCATTCTTGATGAAGGTCTAACCGAGCGCGCTTTGGCTGCTGACTGCTATAAGAAAGTTCGGATTCGCTGTTCGGATGTAAACAAAGATGGCATCATTCCTGAGGATAGTGTTCATCTGTCATCTGTGGCTAGAATCATCGGCGAACAGACTGGCGTAACGCTTGATGTGTGCCTCACAGTTAAGCGTGAAGATGCTGCCGGAACGTTAACAGCACGTGATGTACGTTCTGTAGCTCGAAAGTACCGTGAATTCATGGCTGCACCCACAACCACTGATGAAGATAAAAAAGATGCACGTGTTGAGGTCACGATTCTGAATCCACAAACAAATGTTTTAGAAGCGATTGATCTCTTGACTCCGAAGGTTGATTTCCTCGTTCCTATCGAAGTTGAGGAGCGCCAGCCCATTGGATCAGAATACTTATACGATCTCACTGCGGAGCAATATAGCCGCCTTGATGCACGGTTGTTTGCAATATTAGGAGGACTACAGTGATCAACTGGGTTAAAGATAGGGTCGACAGTATAATCAACTTTATTACAGATCATTTGTTGAGCGCATGTTTGCTTCTGTGCATCCCACTGTGTATCCTTGCCAGAATGCTTCCCTTGAAGCGCATGGAACTTGTTCCACACGTCATTACTTATGGATCATGCAATCTTGCGATGATCGGCATCATTTTCTCAGTTTTACTGGGAATGAGAACCGAGTATATTCATAAGAAGATGACCCAGTGCTATCCGGATATTGCACAGAAGATGTACTGGAAGGTATTCTATGTTACAGTTGCTTCAATCAGCGTAATCCTTCTCTCAATGCTTATTCTCAGCATCGAGACGTGGAGCTGTGCATTCAAGCTGTTTATGAATTACGCGCTATTTGTTGCGTTTGTGTATATGGTTTGGGGGACGGTTTTCCTTCTGTTCTTTTTTACGCAACTAATGATTCGTAATGATGAATTGAATGCAAAAGCAAACGCATCTAAGGAAAACCTCTTTGATCAGATTTAATCCACCAAAAAGCACGTCATTGATTAAAGATGACGTGCTTCTATACTTGAAATGCTACGCGAGAATCCTTAAGTATTTATACACCGTCGGTCTACTCAGCCCACATATCCTCGCCAACTCGCTCACATTCATCTGCTTCGCAGCAAAAGCAGGATAATGCTTGTAGAAGATCGCGGGAATATCATCCTTCGTCGTAGCCTTGCGGCCTACCTTGACGCCCTTGCTCTGCGCATTCCTGACGCCAGAGCGAACCCGCGCCCGGATCATCTGCAATTCCAGCTCAGAGAAGACGCCAGCCATCTTCATGAATGCCGCCGACATAGGATCAATCTCACCGTTCCGGCAATCAATCGTGATGCTTCCCACGATCACAAGCCGCAACTTCTTATCCCTGATGATGTCTATTATCTCGCACAGCTGCTGTGTGCTCCTGCTCAGTCGGCTGACCTCAAGAGTGATGATCGTGTCACCCTCAGTCGCCGCATCCAAGAGCATATGGAGATTCTTTTTCACCTTGGCATCTCCATGCTCATATTCAAAAATCACTTCGTCCGCGCCTGCGGCTTTCAGTTCGCGGATTTGCCTGTTGATGTCCTGCTTATCCTCGTTTGTAGAGCAACGTGCATAGCCCCAATTTTTCATCGTCCTGACCTCCTATGTAAAAGAAAAGGTGGATCGCAGCAAATCGTTTCGTTTACCGATTTCTTTTACGCTTTTGCCGCGCTTTCTGCGGCGATCCATCCTCATGTTGACTGTATAAGCTTCCATTTGTTTTTGTTGCCAGCCTCCTGACCACCAAGAGGCTGGCATATGCATCATCCGAGGATCATGCTCACGGCCTTCTCAGCCTTGCCTGCGGCGCTCACGATGAACCGCTTGTCATCGCGCAGAACCTTAAGCCAGTTCTGGACGTATGCCGCGCTGTTTCGGAAGCTGTTCGCCGTCTCAAGCCCTGCGTGATTGACCAGCGCCGCTGCGCCGATCTCCGCAATCAGTTCTTCCTTGCTGTATGCGAATTCACTTAATCATCGTCTGATTTGACGGAAAAAGGAGCAGAAATGTGGAATTCAACAGCATTTCCGCGTTGATCACTGCCTAAAATGCGGAAATCAAGCGTACCTTCGCGTAATTCACCCGCATTTTCGTCTGAAATCACTTCAATCAACGGTTTTTCAGGCATGTTCAGCCGCAATTTCCTTGCTTTTTGCTCTTGATTTGCTGCTATATTGCGATCAACAGCAAAGAAATCGTAGTGAATCAGATCAGAAATGCAGCGAAGCATGTAAAGATCGGGCTGTGCTTCGTCTCTTTCTCAGTTGGAGACGGTTGTTCGCGCTACGTTCAGGTGATTCGCAAGCGTTTCCTGCGTCATTTGCCGTGCGATTCGCGCTTCGCACAGCATTTTACCAAGTGTTTTCATGAATTCATCCTCCGAATGTCAGAAACTTGCGCGTCATTCAGGGTTAATGTCATGGATCTGCGCGTGACTTCATGCAATCATCCTCCTACAATGGTATTAGCAACAAGCGTTTCCGCAAAACACACGAAAGGAAGGACGATTCGCATGAAAATCATTCTGGATACCGACAAGAAGACCATCACTGTCCCGTGGAACTACACTGCAAAACTGGAAGAAATCAATCGCATGGTCAGGGAATTCGGCGGCCCCGATGCAAAGATCAAGACGTTCAGCGGATACATCGACGAATGCTGGCGCGAAGCGATGGATCATTCCGATACGCAGCTGAAAACCGCGCCGCGTCCCACCAAGCCCACTAAGTAAGCCATGGCAGCAAGAGTTACGCCGGAAGAGCTGGTTTTGATGCACTAGCTTTACAACAAGTATCACAGCTATGCGAGAGTCGCACGGGAGATTGGCCGATCTGCTTCGTGCGTCCGCTACAATGTGATGATGAAAAATGCACCAAAGGTTGTTCGGGATACGTTCCCGGATACAGTGAGAAAATGAAGATAAACCAGACGTTTTGAGCGTCTGGTTTTTCGTTCATCAGATTAAATGAATGATTTCATATTAGCTTCCCGTTCTCGTGTTGCTTCCCTGATCAATTCATACGCTGAAGAGAACACAGGAACCGCAAGCAGCATACCAATCGGCCCGGCGAACCTTCCGCCAATGGTGATTGCAGCCAACACCCATATCGCAGGCAGATGAATCTTGCTGCCGACCACTCTGTGATAAATCAGGTTTCCTTCCACCTGCTGAAGTATGATCAAGAAAATGAGAAATACCAACGCTTTGAAAGGATCAATGGTCAGGATCATGAACGCGCCGACAAATGCGCCCAGATAAGCACCGACAATCGGAATAAATGCCGTGACGCCAATCAGTGCACCAACCATCGGTGCATAGGGCAATCTTAGAATCAGCATGCCGACGGTACACAGCGTACCAAGGATGAGCGCTTCCATCGTCTGCCCGACAACAAAACGCTCGAAGACGCTGATGCAAACATCTGATACATGAAGCAGCGTCCGTGCCGCATCCTTCGGAACCCATACGCGGATAAGCCGTTTCACCTGTGCAGACAGCTTTTCTTTTGCTGCAAGGATGTACACGGCAAATGCAAGACTGACAATCAGATCAATCACCACACCAGCCACAGAACTGAATGTCATGACCGCACTGGATACAATTGTTCCGCGCTGCTTACCAAACCATGTGCTGATCGCTTGCTTGACGCCTGCCCAGTCCACATCGATTCGTTCCAGATATGCGCCAAAGGGAAGTGATCCGTAGTCCGTATGCGCATCAATTTCAGCCAGCTGATCGACGGTACTCAGGATCTGACTGCCCAGCACAGAAACCGCGTCGATCACTTCCGGCACAACCAGCACTGCAAGACCAATCAGAATGCCAAGAATCGTCGCCAACGCCAACAGAATGGATAAGCCGCGTCCTGCGCGCTTCAAATGGATATTCCTGCATGATGAGAAGAGCTTCCGTTCAAAGAAGCGCATTGGCAGATTGAGCATCAGCGCAAAGAATAAGCCGATGCATAGTGGTGCGATCAGGGAGAATACATAGCGCACTGCCGACGCAATCTGCGAAACATGGCGCACGCCCAGATAGACCAGTACACAGACCGATACAATTCCAATAATCCATCGCGACAGGATTCTTCTCTGTTTTTCATCAAACGGAAACACGCACATCAGCTCCTATGAAATCAGCGATCTTTACGCCATCCCAGTATCCCTTTTCGTAAAACGCAAGCAGCTTTTCCCGATCCTTTGTCAGCGTACTGACGCCGCAGGTGTCGTCCGGCGCGACGATCAAAAGCTTTCCCTGCTGCGCAAACGCCTTCGCCAGCATGACGCTTGCGTTGTAGGTACTTGCGCGGCTTTCAAGCGCTTTTGCTGCTTTGGGATAGATGTGCTTCAGCCGTCTGGCAAGCGCGGCGTCTTTCTTGGGGCTGCGCAGCTGATCCTGCGGCAGCGTCAGAAGCAGCACCACTTTATCGCAGCCCATCTGGAATGCCTTGACAATCGGCACGGGATCAGCCAGTGCTCCATCGTAATACGGCACGCCATCCACTTCCTGCGGCGTGCATACGACAGGGATTGCCGAGGATGCCTTGAAGATATCGTAGCGATTCTGTGCAAGATCTGCTTTGGTGAAGTATTTCGATTCGCCTGTTTCGGCTTCTGTGGCGACGGTGATCATTTCAGCGGGATTACACATAATCGCCTCATAATCAAGCGGCGATTCGCCGTCTGAATTGCTGAGCGTACCATACACATAATCCAGATCCAGATAAGAACGCTTTCTGATGAAGTTTCCTGCGCTGGCATATTCCTTTCGCAGACCGAATTCACTGTAAAACTGTCTGTTTCGCCTCGCCTGTCCTGCTGTGTAAGAAGCGATATTTGCGCTGCCAGCCGATACGCCAATGCCCAGATCAAAATGAATGCCGTGATCAAGGCAGTAATCCAGCACACCCGCTGCATAAATGCCGCGATAACCGCCGCCCACATCCACAACGCCAATCTTTTCGCCCATGTTCATTCTCCTTTCGCACCAATACAAGCATTATAGAAAAATGCCTGTCATGCTGCATTGGACAAACCTAATGGACTGTCCGGTTTTTTCCCACTTTTGCAAAATGATTACATTTTTGGACACTTCCGCAAATCTGTCCCAAAGCGAATGCAGGACGGTCAATTGATGAAAAACGATGTTTGTGTTAAGATGATTCCATCAAGGACTTGAAGTTCAAAATGGAAAGGAGGTTCTGCATGGCAGACTCCGGCATCACCAAACGTGCGCTGGCAGAAGCGCTCAAGCAGCTCATGGAAGAACTTCCCTTCTCAAAAATCAGCGTCGCGGATATCTGCGAACAGTGTGACATGAATCGCAAGAGCTTCTACTATCACTTTAAGGACAAGTACGATCTGCTCAACTGGATTCTGGATACAGAGTTTCTGGGTACGGCGCTGAAAAGCGGCGAACCCGACAAAACATCCATTGATCGTCTGTATGACCTGTTCACCTACCTCTATACTAACCGCACATTTGTACGAAAGGCATTGGAAATCAGGGGACAGAATTCACCTGTTGAGCATTTTCAGGAATTGCTCATGCCGATCATCCGCGCCAGAATGACGGAGATCTTTGGCGACAGCGCAGATCAGGAATTTAGAATCCATTTCTTCTGCGACGCGCTTAAATGCACCATTGAACGATGGATTCTCGATCCGGAGTGCAAGCCGCCGGATATCTTCCTGAATCAGCTGATGGATACGATAAGGAACGGCGCAGAGGTTGTTTATCATATCTTTGAAAGCAGCGATCAGATTTAACTGTATAAACGCAAACAGGAGACAGACCACGATATCTGTCTCCTGTTTGATTTGGAAAAAGAGAGAGGATTCTATGCCTTAGGAAACGCTTCCCGAAGAACATCAAAGAAAGAAGTTTCAAATACGCTTCCGACATTTCTCATCGGCCGATCCGGCGCTGCCCACAGCGTTCCGCTTTCGTCAACGCAGGCATTGCATGCTTCCTGAGAGATGATGCTGTCGATGATCTCAAAGTCTCCTATGGAATCCAGAGGAATGGTGCGATATTGCTGCTTTTCGCGCGCACTGCGGATCGCATCGTAGACATCTCTTCTGAGCGCTTCAGGACAGGATTCCTGAGGCGTCAGGAGCGTAAACGCAGGATGCAGCGTCTGTGCGGTTTCAAACAGTTCGCCGCTGATGATCTCCTTGGCCTCTTCCTGCGCATAGGGTACACTCAAGGAATACAGGAACTTCTTTTCGCGCAGCAGCCTGCATGCTTCATCCGTATGACTGCTCAAGTAAACAGCAATCATCAGGTGATGCAGCGGCTCACAGGCTTTTATCAGTTCCGGCGTGACGTCTTCCGCTTCGCAAAACAGCACAAACGCACAGTCATCATGCGCCTTGATCAGAGGAAGGACATTCAATGCGCTTCCCTTTTTTGAAATCAGGAACGTGTAAATGCCCAATTCTTTTGCTTCACGCACAAGGTCATGATAGCGGTCTTCCAGTTTGAAGAATCGCTGCGTATCCATCATCAGCGTCAGACTCCATGGAATATTGAAGCGGTGTGCTTCTTCCGTCTGACGAATGATCTTCGCGCCAAGTACGCATCCGTTATAGCCCAGATTCATGCCAAAGCGAAGAATCCTCTGCGTATCCACGTTCATCGCCGCGTCCTTGACCAGATCGTAATAAGCGCTGTGGGAGTCTTCAAGCATGTGCTGTGCGATGGAAAAGAAATCTCGTTCGAACTTGCCTTCTTCGGCAAAGTGAAGCGCCATGTCGATCAGATTTCGGATCGTTCTCTCGGGAGAATCCTGAATATCCGCAAGCGTACGCCGGACAACTGCTTCAATCAACTGATACTCTACGCTTTCCATACCGTCACTCCGATGCTCGTTTCTCTAAGTAATCCCATGATAGACCGCGCGGGAAACTGCCACAATGGACAGATTCTTGAAAGTGTCCCAAAAGGTAACAGTTTTTCGCCTGCGTCCCGAATTTACTCACTCTGCATTTTCTGTCCAATGACGCAGCCTCGGCGCTCTTCTATAATCGGGCCATGGAAATCCTCACACTACATATTGGGAAAGGGAGTATCATCTATGAGCCTCAAAGAAACCATGCAAAGCATCGCCATCAATCAGGCCCTCAAGTACATTGAAGGCAATCCCGAAGAAAACATTCCGAAGCTGATGGAGCTTGGCGACAAGCTTCTGCCGCAGGGCTGGTACGGTAGCCAGCGCAGCGCCATCCGCACCGCGATTGACGAAAAGAACAACTGGTATCAGCTGATCCTCAAGATCTATGAGCTGGATCCCGGCGTACGCAAGGCGTTTTTCCAGAATTTCCTCTTCAACGCCAGCCTTAAGGGAAGTGCTATTCAGGAAGAGAACCGAGCGAAATATGGCTGCAACGTGCCGTGGGCCATCTTGATGGATCCGACGTCTGCCTGCAACCTGCGCTGTACCGGCTGCTGGGCGGCGGAGTATGGTCATCAGCTGAACCTGACCAATGAGGATATTGATTCCATCATCCGTCAGGGCAAGGAACTCGGTACGCACATGTATATCTACACCGGCGGCGAACCACTGGTGCGCAAGAAGGATCTGATTCAGATCTGCGAGATGCATCCGGACTGCACGTTCCTCTCCTTTACCAACGGCACACTGATCGACGAGGAATTCTGTCAGGAGATGCTGCGCGTGAAGAATTTCGTTCCGGCGATCAGCCTTGAGGGCTTTGAGGACGCGAACGACTCCCGCCGCGGTCAGGGTGTGTATCAGAAGGTGCAAAACGCCATGGCGCTGCTGAAAGCCCACAAGCTCCCCTTCGGCATTTCCACCTGCTACACCAGCCGCAATTACATGGACGTTTCCAGCGATGAATACTTCGATCTGATGGTGAATTCCGGCGCGCTGTTTGTCTGGTTCTTCCACTATATGCCCGTCGGCAACAGTGCCGCTGTGGAACTCCTGCCCACGCCGGAGCAGAGAACGGTCATGTACAACCGCATCCGCGAACACCGGGGTACCAAGCCGATCTTCTCCATCGACTTCCAGAACGACGCGGAGTACGTCGGCGGCTGTATCGCAGGCGGCAGAAATTATCTGCATATCAACGCCAAGGGCGACGTCGAGCCGTGCGTGTTCATCCACTATTCCAATGTGAACATCCACGAGCATACGCTGCTTGAAGCGCTCCAGAGTCCGCTGTTCATGGCTTACCATGACAACCAGCCCTTTAACGACAACATGCTGCGCCCCTGCCCGATGCTCGAAAACCCGGAATGCCTGCGCAGGATGGTCAAGGAATCCGGCGCAGTGAACACGGATTATCAGGATCCGGAGAGCGTTGATCACCTGTGCGACAAGTGCGCGCGCTATGCCGACTGCTGGACTCCGACAGCCGACAAGCTCTGGCAGGCGTCCCATCCTGAATCGAAGGAGTGATTCCATGAGCGCTGTGGTTTTCCCGAACTATCGGATCTTTACCGACGCCGCGTCCGATCTGGGCGTTTCTATGATGGAAGGCCTGCCGCCCGTGACGGTCATACCGATGGGCGTGAATATCGGCGATGAAGTACATACATTCGGCCCAAGCGGCGATCTGAGTATTTCAAGGTTTTATGCCCTTCAGAGGACGGGCAGTTTTGCCAGCACCTCGCAGCCCAGCCCGGAAGATTGCGCACAGGCGTTTGAAAAGGCGCTTGCCGGCGGATACGACGTGCTCTATCTCGGTCTTTCCTCCGGTATTTCCGGCACGGTGAACGCAGCGCGGCTTGCAGCAGACGAGGTGCGCGACCGCTATCCGCTTCGAAGGATCGTATGCATCGATACGCTGTGCGCCTCTGTCGGCGAAGGATTTCTTGTTCGGGAGGCCGCGCGCAGACAGGCAGGCGGCATGAGCCTTGATGAACTCGCCAACTGGGTGGAAGAAAACAAGCTCAAGGTCTGTCATTGGTTTACGGTGGACACGTTTGAGCATCTCAAACACGGCGGGCGCGTCGGCGCGGTATCTGCCGCTGTCGGCGGCGTGCTGAACATCAAGCCTCTGCTGCATGTGACGCAGGAAGGCGTGCTCAGCGTCGCCAAGAAGCCGCGTGGTTCTAAGCAGGCCATGCGCGCTCAGCTTGAGCAGATGAAGCATGGATGGACGCCGGATCTGGGTAAACTGGTGGTCATCGGCCATGCGGACAATCCCATCGGTGCGATCACCCTGCGCGATCAGGTACAGGAACAGTTCCCGGATGCGGACATCCACACGGCGGACATCGGTGCGGTCATCGGCGCGCACGTCGGCCCCGGCATGCTGGCGCTGATTTACTGGGGAACAACCCGATAAGACAAGAGGTTTTGTCATGGATAAGATCAGAAAAAACAAAAGGATCAACGCGCTGGTGCTCTGCCTTAGCGAATTGATCATCGGTATTCTGCTGTTGGTAAAGCCTGTCGGCTTTACTTCGGGCATCATCATTGCCATCGGCGTTGCGCTCATGATGCGCGGCGTGATGGACATCGTTTCCTACTTCAAGGCCAGCCCGACGGAAGCAGCGAAGCAGCGCGGCCTTGCATCGGGCGTCATCTGCCTGCTGCTGGGCTTTGTCTGCTCGTTCATGACCAATTGGCTGCTGGCCGCGTTCCCGTTCATGAGCATGGTATACGGCATCATGCTTGTGCTGCTAGGCGTTGAAAAGGTGCAGACGGCGGTGGATCAGAAGCGTCTTGGCGCAGGCAAGTGGTATATGCCCGCGATTTCTGCGGCGATCTCCGTGGTCTGCGGCGCGGTCATCATGTTCAATCCGTTCACCACGACGGTGTACATGTGGATGTTCACCGGCATCTCGCTGATTGTCGAGGCGATTGCCGATATCGTCTCCTTTGCCATGAACCAGAAGAATACATAACCTGAAAGATCACCTGAAAGGATACATACCATGAGACTTCTGCATCATTTCTTTACGTCGGAATCCGTCACAGAAGGTCATCCCGACAAGGTTTGCGACCAGATTTCCGACGCGATTCTGGATGCGCTTCTTTGTGAAGATCCATTCTCCCGCTGCGCCTGCGAAACTACCTGCGAACCCGGTCATGTGCATATCATGGGCGAGATCACGACGAAGGCCAAGGTGGATTACGCCGGCATTGCGCGGTGTGATTCGTAAAATCGGCTACACCAAGAGCGAATATGGCTTCAATGCGGATACCGTCCGCATCACGGTATCCCTGCATGAGCAGTCGCCCGATATTGCTATGGGCGTGAATGCATCTGCCGAGAGCAGAGACAGCGATGAGCAGGAACTCGGCGCGGGCGATCAGGGCATGATGTTCGGCTATGCCTGCAACGAAACCGAAAGCTATATGCCGCTGGCGATTGAGCTTTCGCACAAGCTCTGCAAGCGTCTGACGCAGATGCGCAAGGACAGAATCCTGCCGTATCTTCGTCCCGACGGCAAGGCGCAGGTGACGGTGGAATATGACAGCGACAAGCCTGTGCGCGTGGATACGGTTGTGGTCAGCGCGCAGCATGGCCCTGATATCGACATGAAGCTCCTGCGTCAGGGGATTCTCTCGCATGTGATTAAGCCTGTGATTCCTGCAAACCTGCTGGATAAGCAGACGAAGATCTACATCAATCCGACGGGACGCTTTGTGCTTGGCGGCCCTGCTGCGGATACCGGACTCACAGGCCGCAAGATCATTGTGGATACCTACGGCGGATATGCCCGTCATGGCGGCGGCGCATTCTCTGGCAAGGATCCGACGAAGGTGGACAGGAGCGCAGCGTACATGGCACGCTATCTGGCGAAGAACGTGGTTGCCGCAAGGCTTGCGGATCGCTGCGAAATCCAGCTCAGCTATGCCATCGGCGTAGCGCAGCCGGTCAGCGTGCTCGTGGATACGTTCGGCACAGGCAGGGTATGCGACGATGTGATTGCAGAGCGCCTGACGGATATTGTGAGGCTCACGCCGTCTTCGATTATTGCAAAGCTTAATCTCAGAAGGCCGCTGTATGAAGGCATTGCCGCATATGGTCACTTTGGCGAAAATGCAGTAGATATGCCGTGGGAAGGATTGGAGTTGGCAGAGCAGTTAAAGCAGCAAGGTGATCTCTATGACGCTATTCAGGAAGGCCTTAATGATCTTGCTCTTGGCAATACTCGTCCTTTTGCCGAAGCCATGACTGATGTAAAAGTTAAACGCACCAAATAAGTTTTACATTGCGAAATATTGACCATCTGTCACCAAACACCCATAATACATACAAGGCGTCAGGGTACACTTTTTCGCAAATTGGGGTACACTTTTTGCTGATGCTGACTATCAAAATCTGCAATTCAGGCGAAATACCAGCTTTTTTGACGATTTGTAGCGTGCTTGCACGGGCCACAGCGCAGCTGGGGCCAATGGGGTTCAAGAGGCCGCGAGTTCGAATCTCGCCACTCCGACCATAGAAAAGAGACCGTATTTACCAAGAATACTTGATAAATACGGTCTCTTTCTTTTTTCTTTGCTTTTCCTTTTCAGTATCAATATCCGTTTCCTTATTCTTCATCTATTTCCTTTTCAGCACAAGCATTTCTCTATGGATTTCTTTAGCTGATTCTGTAAAGATCGGAAGAGGTTCTTTTCCAATATCCAACGTATCATCAAGAACCATGTACACCCGATCGAGTCCATATCGAACTCAGAGAAAAGGAAATTCAAGAGATTGAAATCCTTACTTAATCACGACTATCAGCGCAAAGCATTGGCATAGGAGGCATTCATGCAGATTACAGAGCTACGGCAGCTTATTCTGGACTGCTGCAACGACGTAGTATTCACCTTTAACGGCAAGCGCTCTGGTATATCATCAGAAGTTCAAGATTACCAGCCTACCTTTTTCGTCTGGCACGGTGCCGATTCAAAGCAATACTCCAATGTTGACGTCATGCTGCAAGATACCTTTTTCAGTGGTAAATCAATTGCGGACCTCATCGAGTTGATTGAATTCGAAATTGTTTAGTATGCAGTGCTATCCCCTATTCACATATACCTCTTATCAATATCAAAATCCAAACCCAATTCGTGCAGATCATAGCCGAAGCAAGCGCTCTTTATTATCGAGAGGCTTTCGTTACTCGGAAGATGCTTCCGCATTTCCAACCTGCTTAAGCGAATCATTATAACAAGATGGGCGGCTGACACTTTTGTTTCCGGGTGCGTAACCCAAAAGAACCGCCGTCAGGCCGTATCCATCTCATTATAATAAAAACAAGCACAAACCCTATCTGGTTTGATAGAGTTTGTGCTTTAATAATACCAAAAGAGCCAGACGTTTCTTCAATGAAGCGCCCGGCTCTTTCTTCTTGCGGTCATGTATTCTCTCTCAGATTCAGCCGCTCAAAGGTAACTGTGATCATCAGCTTCCCCTCTGTATAGCTCGCCCGGATCCGCCCGCCCATCTGCTCGGCTAAAGCCTTTGCAATCGACAAACCCAGACCTGTGGAATGATTCGCAGCTTCTACCGTATAAAACCGGTCAAACAGTTTACCGACCTGCACCTCATCGAGCTTCGATGCGGTGTTAGCGAAGGAAATCGTTCCATTGCAGGATAATTCAATCAGCAAATCACCGTCAGAATAGCGTACGGCATTCGTAATGAGGTTGCCGAATATCCTTGTAAGCGCCTCACGATTCAGTCTGAGCATGACAATTCTATCCGTCATTCGAATATCTGGCTGAATACCGCGCTTGCACAGCTCTGCATATTGCGCGGCAACAGCTTCTTCCAATACGCCATTCACATTGACTGCCTCCAGCATCAATGAATCTCCTGTTGATGCAGCGACTGAATAACGGAACAATTCTTCTGTCAGTGTCTTCATCGCTTCTGTACGCTCCGCAATGACAGACAAATATCTTCGTATGTTCTCAGGCTTGTCTTCTTTATTCAGCAATTCCAAGTATCCGCTGATCGCTGTCAATGGCGTACGGAGATCATGGGAAATATCCGCAACTGCTACTTTGAGTTCGCGATTGCCATTCAGGAATTGATTGCGTTGTCTGCGCAGCATCCGGAGTTCCCTGTTGATGGCGTCAGCCAGCATGCGCATATAACGATCCTTGCTGGGAATATCAATCAGGGTGTTCGTTTCCCACTCCATATACCGCTGCAAAAAAGCGCATATTTCCTGCACCGACTTGTGCATAAAGTGTATTTTCACAGTCAATGCTACGATGATCCCACTCAGGACTCCAATAATACACAGCAACGCAGCCATACAAGTCTCCTTAACGGATATTCTTTTTCGCGAAACCTGTTCCGCCAATTCCGATACACAGGATCATCCACATCACATTGGATACAATCAAGCGCAGCGGACTCCGGCAATCCATGGATGAAAGCTGCGCTGCCTGCCCCGTAGGATTGAGATCATGCATCCACTCATACGTATACCGCGTGACGCCGGAAACATAATGCGGATTGGGCGCACCGTTCTTCATGGGCTGCTGGACAACAATCTGATTGGTGTGCAAAGCAGCAAACAGCAAAGCAAACGAGACGATCATACAGATCACTACGCCGTTTGTTCTGCTTCCAATCAAAACTGTCAACGTGCAATAGATACACGCATACGCCAGACAGGTAAGTAAGCCCAATGCAGCAAGGCTCAGCAGCTGCGCGGTTGTGACGTTGTTTTCAAACAGCGCCACTCCCATGCCGATTGTCACGGCAAGCATCACCAGATAGATCAGAACACACGAAAAACAGCAGACAATCAGGTGGGAAAGAAAGACCGCGCTGCGACTTCTGCCCGCCGCAATCTTATTTCGGATGCAGCCGTCGCTGAAATCCTCACCGACAAACAGACTGATCATCGCCGCTGCAACCACGCCATAAAAACTGAGCGGAAGGAAAACGACACGATCAAGCATCACAACATAATCCATACCGGAGTACTGCATGGACACAAATCCAAATGATAACCCGAGCATGGCAAGCACACTCAGCCACAGCCATTTGCTCCGGAAGAGATGATAAAAATCTGCTCTGAGCAAGCGAACAAGCTGAGAATCCTGAGATGGTACTGTCCTGTTCATATCATTCACCTCCGACAAGGGATATAAAGTAGCTTTCCAGGCTTTCATCCCGAACCTGAACTGAAAGGATCTCGCCGCCTTCTTCATCAAGCGCTCTCACCAGCTTAGAAACGCTGACCTTGGCATAGACGTCAGCTTCGGCTTCAGAGATGATCTGATACTCCACCCCCATCTTATCCAGCGTACGGGCAAGCGCTTTGGTGTTGTCTGTTTCGATGCGCATGCATTTCCGGCAGGCAGCATCCAATTCCTCTGCGCTCATTTCTCTGACCATATGTCCATGATCAATGAAGCCATAATGTGTGGCCAGTCTGCTCAGTTCATCCAGAATATGGCTGGAAATCAGCACCGTCATACAGCGCTCCCGGTTAAGCTTGAGAATCAGTTCCCGCATTTCGATGATACCCTGCGGATCAAGGCCGTTCACAGGCTCATCAAGCACAAGAAAATCAGGATCGCCGGCCAGCGCAATGGCGATACCAAGACGCTGTTTCATCCCCAGAGAGAAGTTCTTCACTTTCTTTTTTCCCGTGTTCTCAAGGCCAACCAGCCTGAGCAGTTCATCAATACCCTCATCCGATGGAAGCCCAAGAATCCGGTATTGTGTTTTGAGATTATCCATCGCTGTCATGTCCTGATAGATCGCAGGCGTCTCCACCACGGCGCCCATTCTGCGGCGAATCCGGTTGATTTCCGGACTGCTGCCCGAAACGCCATAAAGCGAGTAGTCGCCCGATGTATGCATCTGCAATCCGCAGATCAGGCGGATCAGCGTCGTTTTGCCTGCGCCGTTTCTTCCAATGAAACCGTAAATAGCTCCCTTGGGAACATGCATGGTCAGTTCATCCAGCGCCTTAAAGCGACCATACCGCTTGGTTAATCCATTGGTCTGTAAAACATAGTCCAAGGCTCAAACCTCCTTCTGCATCTGATGGTCACAATATAGCGCAGATCTGTCAAGGAAACGATCAAGAAATCCATCAAGAAATAATCAAGATTCCAGCCTGAAGCCAATCCCCCAAACCGCTTCAATATACTCTTTCCCGCCTGCTTCACGCAGCTTCTTTCGCAGGTTGCTCATGTGCTGGCGCAAAGAACTGTCTGTGCAGTCCGGCGTATCACTGCTGATGCGATCCAGCATTGCTGTCTTTGTCATTACCTGATCAGGATTGGCCATAAGCAGTTTCAGAATCGCATATTCTGTGCGCGTCAAATGAACAGGCATATCCTTTACGCGCACTTCATGAGACGCAGAATCCATGGCCAGATCGTTGACATGCAGCACTTCTGCCTTTGTCGAAGCGCTGAGCTTGCGCAGATTCACAGAGATACGCGCCAGCAATTCCTCCGTGCTGAACGGTTTGGTGACATAATCCACTGCGCCGCCAAGCAGCAGCTTAACCTTATCCTGTACGTCATCCTTTGCACTGACAACAATCACAGGAATCCCCTCCACCCTCGGCAGAATACCCTCGCCGCACAAGCCCGGGAGCATCAGATCAAGCAGAATCAGATCTGGCTGATGATGTGAAAGCATATAAAGAGCTTCTGTTCCCGAATAAGCACGAATCACCTGATAGCCTGCCTTTTGCAGGACTTCTTCCAGCAGGTTTCCAATGTGGATATCATCATCAATAATGGCAATCGTCTTCATGTTTCCCCTCCGATCATGTATGAAACATATGATCAATGCCATTATAGCCGATTTTTGACCAGCAGACAATCAGCCCTTCTGCGCTGCATATGTATACGGTGTTCTTCTCGTCAGAAATTGTGTTTCCCTTCAGGTTTTTCGCGGCTATGAATACCTCGCGCCCGATTGTTCCCCACGGAGGTCTTGTCCATCCCGCGTGCCTGCCGCATACTCATTGACAGCATCTGCGCCATGTCTGTATAATGTATTCATGGTTATTCTGTTCTTCTATTGCTTTATCCCCGCTTCATCTTCCAGCACTCAGGAGGCTTCCCATGAACGATCCTCATCCCCTTGTGCATCAGGCCAATAACACGCATATGATCGAGAACGACTGCGGCAGGTTCTTCGTCGACGCCTCCGGTATGCTCGTGCGATATACATGCAGCCCGGATAACTGCTGGAGCCTGCCTCCGCGCGAGGACACGAGCTCGCTCCATCATCTCCATATCCCGGAGGGCGTGCGCATCCTGCCTCCCGGCGCCTTTGCAGGGTACTCCGTCCATGCGGACGTCGCCTTCCCCGATTCCCTAAAGCGAATGGGCAGAGGCGCTTTCACCCGCTGCAGGATCAGCCGCGTCACCATGCCTGTTCAAGCCGCTCTTGAACCGGACGTCTTTGCCGGCAGCATTCTGGATGAGATCATCCTCCCGCCGCAGATGAGCGACGAGGCCATGCGCCGCGCCGCGCATGTTCTGCGCCTCACCCGGGATTCCTCCGGCTTCATGGGCAAGCTGACCGCGCAGTGGCCGAAGGCATATGCGGATATCTTCGCCGGGGACGGCGAGCCGCGCGAAAGCTTGACTGCGATCACGAATGCATCCGGCGTCTTTTATACGGATTCTGACGGCTTCCTGCAGGACTTCACCCCTCATCCCGCCAACTGCATCAGCGGCAAAACCAACGAGCTGTATCATCTGGTCATCCCGGAGGGCGTCACGGCGATCCGGGGCAGGCATTTTGATCAGCTTACTGTGCGGGATTCACTCTCGTTCCCCCGCTCGCTGGTATGCTTTGATACCAGCAACCGCGGCGGTGCGCCATTCGTCAGGGCTGTGCTGCCTGACGTCGTCCTGCCGGAGAACCTCCGTTCCATCGGCAATTTCTCCTTCGGCAGCGTTCAGGCCCGTTCGCTGACCATCCCCGCCTCCCTGCGCGGCAGCCTGTATCATCCATACTGTGTCCGCGAGTTCAAGGATTCTTCCATCAGGGAGCTCCGTGTGCCCGCCGAGTACCGGAGTCTTCTGGCGGACGCCTGCAGGCAGACATCCCTGAAGAATGCGGAATACGGCATGCTGCATGATCCTGTTCTGGGCGATCTCTGTTTTGTGAGGGTTCCCTGGAACGCCTTTGACTGGCAGCTGGGCGGGACTGTTGTCCCCCGCCTCCTGATTGCGATTGCCGGGCAGTAAACGTCCATACCATACAGAGAATCCCCGTCCTTTTCAGGCGGGGATTCATTGTGTATTCCGATCTGTTCTCTCATCTGCCGCGCATCACTCTGCCGGCGAGAATGTATAGGTGACCTTCCATATTGCGGTATTGCCCTTGTACTTTCCAGCGTTCTCTGTCACCTTGATCGTCTGCGTCAGCTCAAAGCCGCCTACAAGCTCATCGGCGGTCGGCGTATGGAGCAGCGTGTCCATCGTGGTGTCCGGCTTATCGTCCTGCTCGCGGATGCGCACGTACAGCGAGAGCTCTGCGCCCGGGGCAGCATATGCCTCCATCTCGCCCTCCTTGACCTTCACGCCATTCCATTCATAGTACTGCGTCCAGTTGTGTCCGACCTGATTCTTGTCGCTGCAGCCGGCATGCACCTTCAGCTTCATGAGCCGTGCGCCTTCGCCGTTCTCCGCCGCCTTGATGCGCTCGACCTCCGGCACGCTCAGATAGTCCGAAAGGACATAGCCCTGCTTCCCTTTGGCCGTCTTCACCTTATACCAGACATTGCCGTTCTTGTGCACGATCTCTTCAAGAACGGTGACCGTTTCGCCCTCTTTCAGCTCGCCAATCCGATCGCCAGAGGAGCTGGCCTTTTTCCGCATCCTCACGCTCTTGGTGTTGGCCACGCCCTCGCACGGATACTCAACAGCCAGACATGACACAGCAAACAGGCAAAGCAGCACAGCCATCATCACCGCGGCAGCGCCTTTCCTTTGTATACGCATAAGCATCCTCCTCCGTCAGTATGTCTTTCTTGCTGTATATATCATATCACAAACAAATACTGTATGTAAACCTTTGTGCGGCCGAAGACCATACAGCGTCTCTCCTACCGCTCACTCTCGGTTCTTCATCCTGCCCAGTTCCCAGAAGGCCACCGCGCCCGCAGCCGCGACATTGAGCGAATCCACGCCATGGCTCATCGGGATGATCACCGCATAGTCGCACTGCGCGATGGTTTCCTCCCGCAGGCCGCTGCCTTCCGTCCCCAGCACGACGGCGAGCTTTACCTCCCGCTTCAGCGCGGGTGAATCAACCGGCAGCGCATTCTCCCGCAGCGCCAGCGCCGCCAAAGCAAAGCCCATCTCATGCAGGCAGGCGATCCCGCCCGCCGGCCACGCACCGTCCTCCGGCGTGATATACGTCCACGGCACACGGAATACACCGCCCATGCTCACCCGCGCCGCGCGGCGCGAGAGCGGATCGCAGCAGTCCGGCGTGAGCAGCACAGCATCCATCCCCAGCGCGGCAGCGGAGCGGAAGACCGCGCCCATATTGGTCGTGTCCGTCATGCTCTCCAGCACGGCGATGCGCCGCGCCCCTTCGCATACCGCGCGCATGCCGGGCAGCGGCCTCCTTCGCAGCGCACAGAGGACACCACGCGTGAGCTCATAGCCCGTCAGCCCGGCGAGCAGCTCCCTCCCGCCGACATACAGCGGAATCCCCGCGCAGCGCTCAAGCAGCGCCTGCGGCAGCGACGGCAGCTTGCGCCGCTCCATCAGCAGGGACACCGGCTCATACCCGGCCTCCAGCGCAGCGAGGATCACATTGACGCTCTCCGCAATCAGCAGCCCCTGCTCCGGGCGCTGACGGCTGCGCAGCTGCGCCTGCGTCAGGCCGGCATACGGCTGAAGCTCAGGCATGGACAGATCATGAATCTCTGTGATACAGGGCATTCTTACGCCCTCCTTCTTGGGTGATGTCTTCATTCTAGCAACAGACCGCCGTCAAGTCAAATCCAATCCGTCTGTCATTCCTGTATTGACATGCCTCTTCACGTCCTCCTATAATACAGATAGCACACCGGAATACCGACAGAAGGAGTCCGCATGAAACGACTGGAAGAGCTTGATCCCAACTTCCGCGCGCACAGCGCTGCGCCGCAGGACTATCTCTATCGCTCTGCGCTGGATGCGCCTTTCTCCGTCTACGGCCTCTCCCCCTGCGGCGAGGGCGTATACAGCCGCCTGCCCGACAGCATCCTCCCGGAATGCAGCGACGGCGTGCGCAATCTCTCCCGGCATCTGGCCGGCGGGTGCATCCGCTTCACGACGGATTCCCCCGGGCTCTCGCTTGCCTTCACACTGACCATCGCGGCCTGCATGCCGCACTTCACCGCCTGCGGGCAGAGCGGCATGGAGCTCTATGAAGAGCACGACGGCGGCTGTACGCAGGTCTGCAATTTCATCCCGCAGACGGAGGACGGGCGCGGCTGCCGCCTGCAGCAGAGCGGCTATACCCCGCTGCTTCCCGGCCTGCGCAGCTATGTGCTCTATCTGCCGCTGTATAATGGGCTTGACCGGCTCCTGCTTGGCTTTGCGCCCGGCGCGCAGGTGCTGCCCGGTCGGGCGCCGCGCATCACGAAGCCCATCGTCTTCTATGGCTCCTCCATCACGCAGGGCGGCTGCGCCTCCAAGGCCGGCTCCTGCTATACGCATATCGTCTGCCGCAGGCTCGACGCCGCACACATTAACCTCGGCTTCTCCGGCAACGCCAAGGGCGAGGCCGCCATGGCCCGCTATATCGCCGGGCTGGAAATGAGCGCCTTCGTCATGGACTATGATCACAACGCGCCGGACGAAGCGCATCTTCGCGCCACGCATGAGCCGTTCTTCCGCATCATCCGCGAGGCGCAGCCGCAGCTGCCGATCCTTCTCCTCTCCAAGCCCAACACCGACAAAGCGCCGGAGGCGTCGGAGGCAAGGGCGGTTGTCATCCGCGGGACCTATGCCCGCGCGCTGGCGCAGGGCGACCGGAACGTCTACATGATCGAGGGGCGTGAGCTCTTCGGCAGCAGCGACCGGGAGCTGTGCACGGTCGACGGCTGCCATCCGACGGATCTTGGCTTCCTGCGGATGGCCGACGCCGTTACGCCGATTCTGAGAGACATACTCAACAAGGAGGCCCAGCCATGATCCTTCGCATCGATCAGGTCCGCCCGGACGGAATCGCCCTCTCATGGGATGCCGACCCCGGTGCAGACGGGTACATCGTCCGCTGGTCGGACAGGGAGACGTCCCCGCAATACTATAAGCCCATCCCCGCGCAGGAAACGGCCCTCTTCTTCCCCCGCGTGCCATGCCTGCCCTACAGGCTTTATGTGCAGGCCATCGCCGGCGGGGATGTGATCGCGCAGTCCGATGTTGTGACCGCGCCCGTCGCCGTCATCCCCGAGCCGCAGCTGGAGGCAATCAGCCGCGGGCTCGCCGCCGTCAAAACGGAGCGCGGCGTTTTCCTCTCGTGGCGTCTGCTGCGCGGCGAGGTGCACGGCGCAGAGAAGACCCGACTGATCGCCTGCGATTTTGCTGTGTACAAAAACGGCGAGCGCATCGCGCTGGTCACGGACAGCACGAACTATCTGGACGCCTCCGGCACGGAGCAGGATATCTACACCGTCGCGCCCGTCTGCGGCGGCAAAGAGCAGCCCTGCTGCGAAGCCGTCCGCGTCTGGGAGCGCGGCTATCTGGATATCCCGCTCAAAAAGCCGGAGGGCGGCGTCACCCCCGCCGGGCAGCCCTTTGAATACACCGCCAACGACATGTCCGTGGGCGACGTCGACGGCGACGGCGAATACGAATACATCGTCAAATGGGATCCGACCAACAGCCAGGACGTCTCCATCAAGGGCTATACGGGCCGCTGCATGATCGACTGCTATAAGCTCGACGGCACGCTCCTCTGGCGGCTTGACATGGGGCCCAACATCCGTGCCGGCGCGCATTACACGCAGTTCATGGTGATGGACTTTGACGGCGACGGCAGGGCGGAGATGTCCGTCAAGACCGCGCCGGGCACCGTCATGACCCGCTACCGTGCGGACGGCTCCGTCCTCAGCCGCAGCTACGTCACCCTGCCGCAGGACGACATCGACGCCGGCGTCACGCACGAGGACAACTACGTCTGCTCCGCAGAGGATTACCGCCAGCATATGGCGGACGTCTTCATACACTGGCATCAGCACCCGGAGGTCGTGCGCGGCCAGTGGCCGGAAACGCCGGAGGCCTGCTTCGGTGTGGAGGCAATGGCTGCCCGCCCGCTCAGCCGCGAGGACGCGCTGGGGCTGGCAGATTACTTCATCGACGTCTACGCCCCTTCCCGTTCTCCGCGCAACGAGCTGACGAAGTTCGAAGGCTTCATCTACGAAGGGCCGGAATACCTGACCATGTTCGCCGGGGACGGCACGGAGCTGGAAACCATCCCCTTCCCCTTCCCGCGCGTGGACGACGGCCTGCTCTGGGGCGACTACGCATGGAACAGGATCGAGCCCTGCAACCGCGTGGATCGCTTTCTCTCCGGCGTCGCGTATCTGGACGGCGTGCATCCCTCTCTGATCGTCTGCCGCGGGTACTATACGCGCACGACGATCGCCGCCTATGACCTTGTGAACGGCCGTCACAGCCTGCGCTGGTCGGTGGATACCGGCTTCCTGCCGATGGCCAATCCCTTCCGCTGCACCCCGGGCGATACGCAGGACGGCACGGATCCCGTCTATGGTACGCTTGCGCGTCAGGGCAACCACAGCCTGTCCTGCGCGGATATCGACGGCGACGGCTGCATGGAGATCATCTATGGCGCGGCCTGCATCGATCACGACGGCACGCTGCTCTATTCCTCCACAGGCCTGCTGCCCGACGGGCGCACGGCCAAGCTGGGGCACGGCGACTCCATGCATGTGGCGGACATTGACCCTGACATCCCCGGGCTGGAGATCTTCAATGTCTTCGAGGAGGGACGGCACGCGCCCTACGGCTATGCGCTGCGCGATGCGCAGACGGGCGAGGTGCGCTTCGGCGAATACCATGAGGGCGACCTCGGCCGCTGCATGATCGGCGACGTCGCGCCCGGCGTGCGCGGTCTGCAGGTATGGAGCAAGGGCATGTACGACTGCCGCGGCAATCGTCTTGACCTGCCGGAGCCCTCGACCAATGCGCGCGTGTACTGGCTGGGCGACCTGACCACACAGGTGACGGACAGCGCAGACTACCTGCGCAGCGAGAAGACCGGGCGCATCTGCGACCTGACGCGCGGCGTTGTGCTCGAGCCCGAGGGTACCCTCACCAACAACGGCACCAAGGGCAACCCCTGCCTGATCGCAGACATCTTCGGCGACTTCCGCGAGGAGATCCTGCTGCGCACCCGTGATTCAAGCGCCATCCGCATCTACACCACAACCGATCTCACCGCGCACAAGCTGCCCACGTTCATGCACGACCCGCAGTATCGCTGCGGCGTGGCATGGCAGAATAACTGCTACAACCAGCCGGTATATCCGTCCTTCTACTATGCGTCCGATATGGACTTCAGGCAGGTATACCCGTGGCTCTCAGAAAAGGAGGATTCATCCGTATGTTCAGACTCCCTGTGATCTATACCTGCTTCCCCGGCGGCAAGCACAAGGTGCTTACCATGAGCTATGACGACGGCCGCACGGAGGATTATCGTCTGGTCGAGCTGTTCAACAAGCACGGCATCAAGGGCACGTTCAACCTGAACGCCGGCATCGACTGGGATCCGCGCCGTATCCCGACGAGCGAATACCGCACCGTCTACGCCGGGCACGAGGTCGCCTGCCACACCTATACCCACCCCACGATCTCCCGCTGCCCGCTGGATCAGGTTGCCCAGCAGGTGCTCGCCGACAGGCGCGGTCTGGAGGAGCTGATGGGCTACCCCGTCCGCGGCCTCGCCTACCCGAACGGCTCCTACTCCGAGGAGATCATCCGGCTGCTGCCCGCCCTGGGCATCCGCCATGCACGCGTCGTGCCGACCACCGGCACCTTCGCCATGCCTGACAACTTCCTCGAGTGGAAGGGCACCTGCCATCACAACGGCGGCCTCATGGAGAAGGCCCGCCAGTTCGCCGATCTGCATAAGTCCCAGTATCTGTACATGATGTATGTCTGGGGTCACAGCTATGAATTCACCGACCGGAATAACTGGGAGGTCATGGAGGAGTTCTGCGAGTTCATCGGCGGCAGGGATGATATCTGGTACGCCACCAATATTGAGATCGTGGACTATATGGACGACGCCTCCCGTCTGCAGTACAGCGCCGCAGGCGATATGGTCTACAATCCCAATGCGCGCAGCGTGTGGATTCAGGCCGCCTGGTCCGGCGAGCCCGCGCGCTTCTTCGAGATCCCCGGCGGGCAGACCGTCCGCATCCTCGACTGATCATTCTCCGGAGGAACAGGCCGCAGGCAGCCTGTTCCTCCGTTTTGTTATTCATTGTTTTGTTTTATTAATATACGACCGAATGCTGTGCAAAATCGCCCATTTATCCATTTTTCTCTTGTGCCGGTCAGTCATATCCATTACAATGAAATCGTTAATAATTGCCATCTATGCACAGGAACCATGCGCCGGTTTAATGCATTGTGCATCATGCCGCCAAATCTCCTGGGCAGAAATGAACGGAGGGGATCACACTTGAAAAAGGCTGAACGGGCCGCAATCTACGGCACGGGCAAAACCTACTGGCACAGGCTGAAAATGGATCTGCTCGGGCACAAGTGGCTCTATTTCATGATGCTGCCGGGGCTCATCTACTTCATTGTCTTCAAGTATCTGCCCATGTGGGGCGTTGTCATCTCATTCCAGAATTTCGTACCCTTCTCCGGCGTCTTCGGCAGCCAGTGGGTCGGGCTGAAGTGGTTCAGGTACTTCTTCTCCAATCCTGCATGGACAAGATATCTCTCCAATACGCTCATCCTCTCTGTGATGAATCTTGTGTTCTACTTCCCCGCGCCGATCATCCTTGCGCTCCTGCTCAACGAGATGACCCACGCGCGCTATAAGAAGCTGATGCAGACGCTTCTGTATGTCCCGCACTTTATCTCCATCGTCATCGTCGTTTCCATCACCTACGTGGTCTTCGGCACTTCCGGCATCGTCTACAAGCTGACGGAGCAGATCCTCGGCACGCAGGTCAAGTACCTGACGGATCCCGGCCTCTTCCGCTGGATGATCATCGGCCAGAGCATCTGGAAGGAGACCGGCTGGGGCACGATCATCTTCCTCGCCGCGCTGACCAACGTCGACGTGCAGCTGTATGAGGCCGCGATGGTCGACGGCGCAAACCGTTTCCGCCGCCTGTGGCATATCACGCTGCCCGCTATCCGCTCCACCATCGTGCTGATGCTGGTGCTGCGCATGGGCTCCGTGCTCGATACCGGCCACGATCATCTGATCCTCATGGCCAATTCGCTCAACCGCTCCGTCTCCCAGACGCTGGACGTCTTCGTCTATCAGCAGGGCCTGCAGTCCGGTCAGTACAGCTATGCGACCGCCGTCGGCCTGCTCAAGAGCGTCGTCAGCCTGATCCTCGTCGTCTCGTCCAACAAGGTCGCGCATGCGCTGGGCGAAGACGGCCTGTATTAAGGAGGTATCGCCATGACGCAGCAAGCAGTCAAGAAACCGATGAAGGCCTCCACCGGCCCGGTCGGCGCCAATGCCTCCATCGGCAGCCGTATCTTTGACATCCTCAATTATGTCATCATCACCGCCGTCGCTTTCACGACGATCCTGCCCTTCATCTACATCATCGGCGCATCCTTCGCCTCCGAGTATGAGCTGACCGTGCGCCCGATGTTCATCATCCCGCAGGATATCACCTTCGACGCCTATGAGTACATCTTCTCGTCGAACAAGCTGATTCAGGCGTTCGGCAACTCGGTGTTCATCACCGTTTGCGGCACGCTGATCAACCTCGCCTTCACCGTCACCTTTGCCTACCCGCTCTCCAAGAAGTTCCTGCGCGGGCGCAATTTCCTGCTGAACATGGTCATCTTCTCCATGTTCTTCTCCGGCGGCATGATCCCCGGCTATATCCTCGTCTCCAACTGGCTGGGGCTGAAGAACAGCTACTGGTCCGTCATCCTCCCCGGCGCCATCAGCGCATATAACCTGATGATCGTCAAGAACTTCTTCCAGAGCATCCCGCAGGAACTTGAGGAGAGCGCGCTGATCGATGGCTGCAACGACCTGCAGACTCTCATCAAGATCGTCCTCCCGCTCTCCCTGCCCGTGCTGGCGACCTTCGGCCTGTTCTACGCCGTCGGCCACTGGAACAGCTACTTCGGCGCAATGATCTACCTGACCAATGCGCGCGACAAGTGGCCGCTGCAGGTCATCCTGCGCGAGATCATCATCATGTCCTCCACCTCCGCCGGCGACATGTCGCTGATGGATCCGAACTTCGTGGAGCCGCCTGAGCAGTCCATCAAGATGGCGGTCATCATGGTCTCCACTGTGCCGATCCTGTGCGTCTACCCCTTCCTGCAGAAGTACTTTGTCAAGGGCGTCATGACCGGCGCGCTCAAGGGCTAACGGTTATCAGCGGCGCAGAGCTTGCGCTGCCTGAAATAACAACTATACAAGGAGGTACCACCATGCGCAAACTGCTCACCCTGGCTCTGGCCGTGATGATGCTCGTCTCGATGATGAGCTTCGCCGTCGCCGAGGAGCCCCTGACCCTCACCGTCATGCTGCCCGACTTCTACACGGACGTCGACTTCCAGACGGAGAACAACCCGGTTCTCACCGCCATCGAGGCGGCCACCGGCGTCAAGCTGGACATCCAGTGGGTTGCCAACTCTTCCTACGGCGACATGACCAGCCTCACCCTCGCTGATCCCGACAACATGCCCATGGTCATGGTCGCGACCGGCGCGCGTGATCCGATCATCGTCAACTCTGCCCGCGCGGGCGCGTTCTGGGACATCACTGATTACATCAAGGATTACCCGAACCTCGCCGCCGGCAGCGAAGGCATCTACAACAACATCTCCGTCGATGGCCGCATCTACGGTATCTATCGCTCCCGCGCTCAGGCGCGCGGCGGCATCTACTACCGCAAGGACATCGCCGCTCAGATGGGCATCACCGAAGAGCCGAAGACCATCGAGGAGCTGACCGCTCTGGCCAAGGCGCTCTCTGACTACAGCGACGACACCTACGCGCTGAACATGGTCAAGTACGTCGCCGGCACCATCGGCATCATCACCGTCG
>JAGBAV010000050.1 GCA_017938795.1 Clostridia bacterium | reverse complement strand
GGCTATGTCTACGTGCATACCCCGCTGATTACCGCTAACGACGCGGAGGGCGCGGGCAACACCTTCACCGTTACCACGCAGGAGATGGGCAAGCCGTACAAGGCGGAGAACGACTTCTTCGGTCATCCGACTTCTCTGGCCGTTACCGGTCAGCTGGAGGGCGAAACCTACGCCATGGCGTATAAGCGCATCTACACCTTCGGTCCGACCTTCCGCGCGGAGAATTCCAACACCAAGACGCACCTCGCTGAGTTCTGGATGATGGAGCCGGAAATCTGCTTCTGCGATCTGGAGCAGCTGATGGACGTGGAGGAGGACTTCCTCAAGACCGTCGTCAGCGAGGTGCTGGAGAAGGCGATGCCCGAGCTGGTCTTCCTGCAGGGCTACGCCAAGAGCAACCTCATCGAGAAGCTGCAGGCCCTCATCACCTCCACCGTCGCGCGCGTCACGCATGAGGATGCGATCACCATCCTGCGCAATGCGCCGGTGCAGTTTGAGCATGAGGCGAAGTACGGCGAGGATATCTTCAAGGAGCATGAGAAGTATCTGACCGACGTGCACTTCAAGTCCCCGGTCTTCGTCTATGATTGGCCGAAGGACATCAAGGCTTTCTATATGTACCAGAACGACGACGGGAAGACCGTCGCCGCGGTCGACCTGCTCGTGCCGGGCTCCGGCGAGCTGATGGGCGGCAGCCAGCGCGAGACGCGCTATGATCTGCTGACCGGCCGCATGGCGCAGCTGGGCATCTCCGCCGAGTCTCTTGACTGGTATCTGAACCTGCGCCGTTTCGGCGGCTGCACGCATTCCGGCTTCGGCATGGGCTTCGAGCGTCTTGTGATGTACCTCACCGATATCGAGAACATCCGCGACGTTATTCCGTATCCGCGCACGCCGGGCAACTGCGAGTTCTGATCCGCATACCCTATGGATGAAAGATTCATCAGGACAGCCCTCATCTTTGGCGATGAGGGCATGTCCCGTTTAGAGAAGAGCCGGGTCGCTGTATTCGGCGTGGGCGGCGTCGGCGGGCATTGCGTGCAGGCGCTGGCCCGGGCGGGCGTCGGCGCGATCGATGTGTTTGACGACGACGTCGTCTCTATCACCAACATCAACAGGCAGGCGGTTGCTATGACCTCCACCATCGGCAGGCCGAAGGTCGAGGTCATCCGCGATCAGGTGCTGGATATCAATCCGCAGGCGCAGGTTGCCTGCCGCCGGATGTTCTATACGCCGGAGAATGCGGATGAAGTCGATCTGTCTGTCTATGACTATATCATCGACGCGATTGACACGGTGAAGGCGAAGACGGAGCTGATCGCGCGCGCGCATGCGCTTGGCATTCCCGTCATCAGCGCGATGGGTGCGGGGAATAAGCTCGACCCGACGCGCTTTGAGGTTGCGGATATCTATGCGACCAGCATCTGCCCGCTCTGCAGGGCGATGCGCACGCAGCTCAAGAAGCGCGGGATTCCGGCGCATAAGGTTGTGTATTCCCGCGAGGAGGCGCTCAGCGTTGTTGCGGATACGGCAAACGGCAGGCATGCCCCGGGCAGCGTGAGCTTTGTGCCGCCCGTCATGGGGATGATTCTGGCCGGCGAAGTGATTAAGGATCTGGCGAATGGAGGAAGAATATGACACAGGCACAGATGCAGCAGAGCGCGCCGCGCGAGGAAGCGGCAGCGGCTTTTAAGCAGCATATCCTCGAGCGCTCCGCTTCCTATGTCGCAGAGCCGATGGCGGATCTGTACCGGGTGGAGATCCTCGGCATGATGCTGGATCGGTATGACGAGCTGCAGGCGCAGGGGCTTGTCAGCGATGCGGCAATCCGCCGGACAAAGGCGGACTTCGGCGATATCGCTGAGCAGATGCGCCGCGCGGGCTTCAGCACGGTCTACGACAGGCAGAATACGTCCATATGGCCGGAGATGACGGAGGATGAGACGGCAGCCTATATCCGGGAGAGTAATCAGCAGCTGCATAAGATTGCCATGGGTGTGATGACGATCATCAGCTCTCTGGTTCCGATGATGATTATGGTTGGTATTTCTGAGATCGTGTATGCAGATGCGCTCTCGCTCCTTGGCGTCCTTGGCATGTTCGGCATGATCGCGCTGGGCATCTATATGATCGTCACCGCGAAGAAGCCAAAGGATCATGATAAGGTGAAGAAGGGGAGATTCTCGCTGGCCTCCCGCCTGCGCGGCAAGCTCAATGCCCTGCAGGAGACGCTCAGGGAGAAGTCCCGCCGCCGCGTCGGCAAGGGCATTGCGATGCTTGTTACCTGCTTCTGTCCGATCATCTTCGGCGCGATCCTGGATGAGTTCTTTGGATCGGATATGCTGCCGATCCTTGGCGTGGCGGGCATGTTCGCGCAGATTGGCGCGGGCGTCTACCAGCTGATCATGGCAGGCAGCGAGGGCAATCCTCTTAAGAAGCTGCTGAAGGATTAACACCATAGAAGGACTGATATCATACAGCCGGCCGCAGGGCCGGCTGTTTTCAGTATAGAAAAAGCCGCAGCGGCGCTGCGGCGGGGAGAATCACTTTCTCATGGCCTTGCGAAAGTTGTAGCGCGTCTTCCAGTACTGGCTTTCTCTGCGGATGGTGTGCAGCAGATCGCCGCCGAGGAAGAGAATCACATTGAGCAGGCAGAGCACGATGGCGATGCGCGCGGATGCGCCGCCGACGATGAACTCTCGCAGGTAGATGACCACGTCCAGCAGCGCGAGATACTTCATCTTGATCGGCAGGAACATGAAGAGCAGCACCTCTTCATCCGGGAACATTGCGGCGAACGCGAGGAAGAGCGAGAGATTGAGGTAGGTGTTGCCGGCATAGCCGGTGACCAGCGCGGTGAGGATGGCGCCGAGCATGCCGACGCCGTAGAAGAGATTGAACCTGACCTTGCCCCAGCGGCGCTCGAGTGCGGAGCCGATCATGTAGTAGAAATAGAGCGAGAAGAGGATGAAGAGCGGGGAGCTGGACGGCGGCGCGAAGACGAAGGTGACCAGCCGCCAGACCTGACCGCTGAACACGGCGCTGCGCGAGAGCGTGATCAGGGAATAGAGGCGGTAGCCCAGCGTAGGCCAGATGTACATCAGCAGAAAGACGGCGCCCTGCCCGAAGACGATGTATTTCATCAGGTCGCTGATGGTATAGCGGCGCAGCCGGCGCTCCAGATCATAGTTGATTCGATTGCTGTTCACGGGATAACCCTCCTTTGTCCATAGTATACCATAATTCTGCCGCGGCGAAAACATCGGATATCGCTTTTCTGACTGACCCGCGCGGCGGATGAACAGAAAAAACAGAGAATAGAGGGTTGACAAACAGCGGGATAGGCGGTATAATAATTTCGTTCTTAAGAGAGCGCACATATTCCTCAGTAGCTCAATGGCAGAGCATTCGGCTGTTAACCGAAGGGTTGTAGGTTCGAGCCCTACCTGGGGAGCCAAAGACGCTGATCCGATCCGGATCGGCGTTTTTCTTTTTTGGTTTCAGGCGTTTGTCCGCGATGCGAGGGATGGGGCGGCGCATCCCTTATTTAATAAAACGTAAACAAAATGCAGACATAAGGCAAACACCCCTCCGGTACAATTCATCTCGTTCGATGCAAGAAACAAGAACATACTGGAGGAAAGAATATGACAAAGAAGAATTTTGCCGTTCTGGTGCTGACGGTTGTGGGCGGCCTGCTGTTTGCGATGGGCATGTGCATGTGCCTGCTGCCCGAGTGGAATGCGTTCAAGCCCGGCGTCGTGGTCACGGCGCTTGGCCTGCTGGTGCTGCTGGCGCTGGCGCTGGTGCGCTGGGTGATGGCGGGCAGGCCTGTGCCTGCTGTTGACTGGAACAAGGCCGGCAAGCTGGCGTACGGCGTGGTTGCTGTGCTGGTGCTTGGCGCCGGTATGGCGATGATCATGGCGTTTGACGGTCTGATGATTCCCGGTATGCTGGTGGGGATCGTCGGAATCGTGCTGCTGCTGGGGATGATCCCCGTGTTCAAGGGCCTGAAGTAAGAGAAGGAGAGAATGACCATGAGCGAGAAGAGGACGGAGAGAAATCAGGAAGAGCTGCGCCAGAAGGCGATGGAGCATGACATGACGGATGCGATGGACGCCGATCCGAAGCAGATGGGTCAGGCCGTGGAGGAAGGCGTCGTCGGCGCATATCAGCGGATGGAGGATGCTGTGGTCGGCGGCTATAAGGCGATCGAGGATACCGTGGTCGACGGCTTTGGCAGGATGACGGATGCGTTCGTCGGGAAGTTCTTCGCCCGGGAGGGTGAATCCGTCGAGGAGGCGAAGAAGCGCCTGAACGGCAGCAGGCCGGATCACAAGCAGGAATAAGAACTACACGGCGGGGCAGCTGCAGGGCGGCGGGCCCCGCGTTCTTTTGCCGGCGCGGCATAGAAATCATCAGAAATGGGTCGATAACGCGGGAAATGCAAACAAAACATAAACATTGCCGTGATATGATAAACGATAAGGTTGAAAAAAGGAGCGGCATCCATGTTTAAGATCCTTGTGGTAGAAGATGATAAAGACCTCAACCGCACCGTATGTGCGTTTCTGAATCATTCCGGGTATGAGGCGACGGGCTGCCTGAGCGCGCAGGAGGCCTATGACGCGATGTACGATACCCTCTTTGATCTGATCATATCCGATATCATGATGCCCGGGACGGACGGCTTCGAGTTTGCGCAGAATGTCCGTGCGCTCAATGAGAATATCCCCATCCTGTTCATGACGGCGAAAGACGATATGACCTCCAAGCAGCGCGGCTATCATATCGGTGCTGACGACTATATGGTCAAGCCCATTGAGCTGGACGAGCTTGTCCTGCGTATCGGCGCGCTGATGCGTCGGGCGAAGATCGCAGCCAGCCGCAAGCTGACGGTGGGCGGCTTTGTCATGGACGCGGATGAGCATACAGCCGAGCTGCATGGGGAGGAGATTCCCCTGACCGTACGGGAATTCAACATTCTCTTCAAGCTGCTCTCTTATCCCAAGAAGACCTTCACCCGTCAGCAGCTGATGGATGAATTCTGGGATGCGGACAGCGAGACGGCGCCCCGCGCTGTGGACGTCTATATGACAAAGCTGCGCAGCAAGCTGTCAGGCTGTACGGATTTCGAGATCCGGACGGTGCATGGTCTGGGGTATAAGGCGGTGATGAAGTGAAACGATATCTGAAAGCGCTCCATCATTATCTGGTGTTCTTCCTGATGACGGCGTTTCTGGTGACATGCTGTATCATGCTCTTCACCCGTACGCTGATTGAATCGCTGGGCGTTGCGCTGACGGGGGAAAACCTGAACACTGCGGCGAAGCTGACCTTTATCAATGTGCTTTTGCTGAGCCTGCTCATCACGCTCTTTGACGCCATTCGAAGAAGGCTGACCGTGGAGCGCACAGCCATCCGCATCGCCGATGCGGCGCAAAGGATTGTCGCCGGGGATTTCAGCGCGCGTGTGCCGGTTCCCAGCAGGATGGGCAGCGGCGAAGGCTTCCGCGAGATCGTGGAGTGCTTCAACAGGATGGCGCAGGAGCTGGCGGGCGTGGAGTCGCTGCGGACGGACTTCATCTCCAATGTATCTCATGAGATGAAGACGCCGCTGGCTGCCATGCAGAATTACGGCACGCTGCTTCAGACGCCGGGGCTTTCTGAAGAGAAGCGCATGGAGTATGCCCGAAGCATTGCGGAGAATTCGCGCAGGCTGGCAGACATGATGACCAATATCCTCAGGCTCAGTAAGCTGGAGAACCAGCAGATATTTCCCCATGCCCAGCGGTATAATCTGGGGGAGCAGCTGTGCGAATCGCTGCTGCAGTTTGAGTCTGTATGGGAGCAGGAGGATATCGCGATCGATACGGATATCGAGGAGGACGTCACGGTCTATGCGGATCGGGAGCTGCTCTCGCTGGTATGGAATAATCTTCTGTCCAACGCCTTCAAGTTCACGCCGCGCGGGGGCACGGTTTCCCTGTCGCTGACGGCAACGGAGCATTATGCCCTTGTCAGCGTGAAGGATACCGGCTGCGGCATGTCGCCGGAGACGGGCGCGCGGATCTTCGAGAAATTCTATCAGGGCGATCCGTCGCGCGCTGTGCGCGGCAACGGGCTGGGGCTGGCGCTTGTTAAGCGGGTGGTGGATATCGTCGGCGGTGAGATCCGCGTGGAGAGCGCCGTGGGCGAGGGCAGCACATTCACTGTGACGATCAGGAGATGACGATGGACTGGAAACGGATGGTCGGTCGGGCGCTTTTCCCGCATCCGGCGATTGCGGTGCTGCTGGGCATATCGGCGGCAGTGCTGCTTGCTTACAGCCTGACCTGTCTGGAAGCTGCGGAGCCGCTCAGCATTGCATCCTTTGCGCTGTCGTTTTATGTGCTTGTGGTGTGCTGCTGCCGTATGCCGCAGATGATTCGCGCTGCGCTGCGCTTCAGAAGGGAGAATGCCTGTGTCGCGCGCTATACCTCAGATGTGCGGCTGCGGATCAATATCTCGCTGATGGGTGCGCTGGTCATGAATGCGGCGTATGCCATGCTGCAGCTTGCACTGGGGCTGCGGTATCGGTCGGTTTGGTTCTGCACCATGGCGGGGTATTATGCTATCCTGACGCTGATGCGCCTGCTGCTTCTGCGTCACAGCAGAACCTACGCCCCCGGGGAGAGACTGGAAACGGAATGGAGAAGATACCGGCTCTGCGGCGTGTGCCTGCTGCTGACGAATCTGGCGCTTGCCGTGATGATTCCGTATTTCGTTTTCAGAATCCGCATGATCCGGCATCATGAGATCACGGTCATTGCCATGGCGGCCTACACGTTTACATCCCTGACGCTGGCGATTGTCAATGCAGTGCGTTATAGGCGCTATGGCAGCCCGATATTCTCTGCGGCGAAGGCGATTGCGCTGGTCTCTGCTGTGGTGTCCATGCTGACGCTGGAGAACGCTATGCTGGTGGCCTTCAGCACGCAGGGAGAGGAACGCCTCTGCCGGATCCTGCTGGGAGCCTCGGGCGTCGGGGTGATGCTGTTTGTGCTGGGCATATCGCTGTATATGGTGCGTCGTGCGCACATGGGGCTCGCAGGTATATCGGGAAGAGCCGGATAACGGTCGGACACAATGATAAAGGGCAGTATGCCAAAAAGGAGAAGCAAGAGGGGATTGACTGATATGAATCAGGAGAATCAGACATTTCAGTATACATATTCCGCGAAGGAGCAGGAGGAGATCCGCCGCATCCGCAGCAGATATATGCCCAAGGCAGAGAACAGGATGGAGCAGCTGCGGCGGCTCGACGCGCAGGCTGCGCAGAGGGCAGCCATGATGGCGATTATTGTCGGCGTGGTTGGCGCGCTGGTGCTGGGGCTGGGCATGAGCTGCTGCATGGTCTGGGGCGGTGCGCTCTTTGCGCCGGGGATTGTGATCGGCGTGATTGGCATGGCGATCACTGCGGCAGCGTATCCGCTCTATGAGCGGACGCTCAAAAAAGAGCGCGAGAGGATTGCGCCCGAGATTATCCGGCTGACGGATGAGCTGATGAAGTGACGCACGCAGAGCGACCGGCTTGCCGTATGCGGCCGGAGATGGTATAATCCTCTTGTGTACGCCGCATGCGGCAAGATGATGCAGCGGTGCGGGAGGCTGTTATGAAGACCTATCTGTTTGATTTTGACGGGACGCTGGTGGATTCCATGCCCGCCTATGCGTCGATGATGCTGGGTATTCTTGCGGAGCATCATGTGCCGCATGAGCCGGATATCATCAAGATCACCACGCCGCTGGGGTATCCCGGCACAGCAAAGCTGTTTATCCGCATGGGGCTTGATATGCCGGAAGCGGAGCTGCTGGGCGTGATGAATGCGCGCGCAGTGAAGGCGTATACGGATGAGATCCCCGCGAAGGCGCATGTGATCGATGCGCTGCGTAGGCTGAAGGCGAGGGGCGACAGCCTCAATGTGCTCACCGCCAGCCCGCATGCGATGCTGGATCCCTGCCTGAAGCGGCTGGGAATCTACGACTGGTTTGACCATGTGTGGTCATGCGATGATTTCGGCACGACCAAGGCGGACCCGCAGATCTACCATATGGCAGCGCAGGCAATCGGCTGCGATGTGGGGGATGTGTGGTTCCTTGACGACAATCTGGGCGCGAATACCACGGCGAAGGCCGCGGGCATGCGCGTATGCGGCGTGTACGATGATTCCTCTGCGGAGTATACGCAGGAGATCCGCGCGGCGTCGGATGCGTACATCGAGGACTTCTCTCAGATCGGCGTGATCGACCGGTACGACGAGGCGCATGGCCGGGCGTGAGCTCAGTATGTCCTGCGGTGCTGCTGTGCGTACTGCGCTGGCGTCACGCCGGTGCTGCGCCGGAAGACCTTTGTAAAATACGAGATGCTTTCAAAGCCGGATTCGCGGGCAGCCTTTTGTACGGGCTGCCCGTTTTTCAGATTCAGGCAGGCATGGGAGATGCGCACCTGGTTGAGATAGCCGAGATAGGTCATGCCGGTGAGCGCCTTGAAGCGGCAGCAGAAATGATACTTGCTGTAGCCGGAGACGCGGGCGGCGTCGTTAAGGGAGATATGCTGCGCATAGTGCGTCTGCGTCCAGCTGATGAGCTCCTGCAGGCCGGTCTCACGCGGGCGCGCCCCCTGAAAGGGCGCGGCGCGCTGCGGGTCGGTGTGCCGCGCGAGCAGGGCGAACAGCTCCAGAATCAGCGGCAGGCAGGCGGGCAGACAGCCGTCGCGGGAGACCAGCTGCGCGATGATGTGCGCGGCCTCGCCGCTCTGCGGGCACTGGTAGGCAAGCTGATGGAGCTGACAGCCGCACAGCTCCAGATAATTAACCAGATTCAGATAGGGCTGCAGCTCGGTGAGGCTGACCTTGAGCACATGCATCTCCCCTGGACAGGGGGCGATCTGATTGGCATGCACCGTATACGGGGGGATGACAAAGAGCTGCTGCCCGCCGAGCGAATACTCCCTGTTGTCGATGGTCAGCTGCCCGCACAGCCCGTCGCACAGGAGGATCTCGACCGTCTGGGCGTAGTGCAGCGGCACGATATCGGGCTCGTGAAACCGCTTGATGGTGATGGTGTAGGGCATCTGCGGCGAAAAGTCAAAGTGCTCCTCAAAGCCGTCGGGCTGCCGGTCGTCACGGAATACGCAGCGCATGCAATCGCCTCCTCTTTGCCCAAGCGTACCACGAGAATCGAAAGAAAGCAATATGATTTCGAAAGATTGTGCCTTGTGTAAACGACGGATTCTGACATAATGGAGATAGAAAAATCCTCTGAAAAGGAGTGTATACACGATGAAGCGATCCGAAATCAACGCAGCCCTTCGCGAGCTTGAGGCGATGTGCGAGAAGTACAGCTGCTTCCTCCCGCCGTTCTGCCATTTCACCCCGGAGCAGTGGCAGGAGATCGGCCATGAGTATGACGAGGTGCGCGACTGCATGCTCGGCTGGGACATCACCGACTACGGCCTTGGCAACTTCGATAAGTTCGGCTTCTCCCTGATCACCATCCGCAACGGCAACCGCGCCATGCAGGACAAGTATCCCAAGGTCTACGCCGAGAAGCTGCTCTACCTCAAGGAGGGGCAGTATGCGCCCAATCATTTCCACTGGTACAAGACCGAGGATATCATCAACCGCGGCGGCGGCAATGTGCTCATCCGCGTCTACAACAGCCTCCCGAATGAGGAGATCGACTACGAGAGCGACGTCACCGTCCATACCGACGGCCGCACCTATACCGTGCCCGCCGGCTCCGTGATCCGCCTGACCCCGGGCGAGAGCATCCATGTGCAGCAGTTCATGTATCACGACTTCTCCGTTGAGGAGGGCACCGGCCCCGTGCTGCTGGGCGAGGTCAGCCAGTGTAACGACGACAACACCGATAACCGCTTCAACCCGCCGGTGGGCCGCTTCCCGCAGATCGAGGAGGACGAGCCGCCGTATCTCCTGCTGTGCAACGAGTACCCGGCGGCGAAGTGAGGTGGCGGTATGATTGATGTTGTGGCGCTGGGCGAACTGCTCATTGATTTCACCATGCAGAGTACGGACGATGCGGGCTATCCGACGATGGCGGCGCATCCCGGCGGCGCGCCGGCGAATTTCCTCGCCGCGCTCGCGAAGTACGGCAGCCATGCTGCGCTGATTGGCAAGGTCGGCGCGGATACCTTCGGCCGCCTGCTCAGGGGGACGCTGGAGGACGCCGGGATTGAGACCCGCGGCCTCGTGATGGCGGACGATGTCTTTACCACGCTGGCCTTTGTCACGCTGGATGAGACGGGCGACCGCGAGTTCTCCTTTGCCCGCAAGCCGGGCGCGGATACCTGCATCCGGTTTGAGGAGCTCGATCTTTCGCTGATTGATGAGGCGAAGGTCTTCCATTTCGGCACGCTCAGCCTGACGGACGAGCCCGCGAGGTCGGCCACGCAGCAGGCTGTCGCCTATGCGAAGGCGAAGGGCAAGCTGATCACCTGCGACCCGAACCTGCGCAAGCCGCTGTGGAAGGATGAAGCCGCCGCGAAGGAGCAGATGCTCTGGAGCCTTGCGCAGGCGGACGTCGTCAAGATCAGCGACGAGGAGGTCGATTTCCTCTTCGGCCTGTCCGTTCAGGAGGGCGCAAAGCATATTCTCAGCACCTATGGCGTGAAGCTGGTGTTTGTCACCTGCGGCGCGGAGGGCTGCTGGTATGACAACGGCAGCGCCTGCGGCATGGTCCCGTCGCTGACAGGCATTCAGGTGGCGGATACCACAGGCGCGGGCGATATCTTCGGCGGCAGCGCGGTGCATATGCTGCTCAAAACCGGCAAGGCGCCGGAGCAGCTTACGGACGAGGAGCTGCGCGGCGTCGTGTCCTTCGCCTGCACGGCGGCGGGCCTCTCCACGACGAAGGCCGGCGGTATCTCTTCCGTGCCGGCGTATGACGATGTGATCGGGAGAATGGGCTGATGCTGCACGGGATCGACAACGGAATCCTGCATGTGACCGTCAGCGAGACGGGCGCGGAGCTGCAGTCCATCCGCACGGCGGACGGCACAGAGTATCTCTGGCAGGGCGACCCTGCTTACTGGGGCGATCGCGCGCTGAATCTGTTCCCGTATGTTGCGCGGCTCTGGCAGGGCTGCTATGAGATGGACGGGCAGCGGTACGAGATGCCCATCCACGGCCTCGCGCCGTACAGCCGCTTCACCCTTGCCGGCCGGACGGAGAGCAGCCTCACGCTGGAGCTGCGCAGCAGCGGGGAGACATACGCGCAGTACCCGCGGCAGTTTGTCTTCCGCGTGGTTTATTCACTTCACGGCAATTGCCTGAAGACCGTCTATCAGGCGGAGAACCTGGATACGCGCACGATGTACTTCGGTCTTGGCGGCCATCCGGGATTCAATGTGCCGCTGGAGGCGGGGCGCTCCTTTGAGGCGTATCGCCTGCGCTTTGGCACAGACTGCGGCGCAGTGCGCGTGGGCTTCAGCGAGGACTGCTATGTCAACGGCGAGGACGCAGATTTCCCGCTGGAGGGCGGCTGCATCCTGCCGCTGCGCCATGATCTGTTTGACAATGATGCGATTGTCCTGCGCGATATGGCGCGGTCTGTCACGCTGGAGGCGCCGGGCAGCGCGCGCGCTGTGACGGTGACGTATCCGGATATGCCGTATCTGGGGATCTGGAATATGCCGCACACCGACGCGCCGTATGTCTGTATTGAGCCGTGGCTGTCCCTGCCCTCGCGCAGGGGGGAGGTCACGGTCTTTGAGAAGAAGGAGGATCTCATCCGCCTCGCTCCGGGCGCGGTCTATGAGAACGCATGGACGATCGAGATTCACGGATAACAAATCGGCGCGACACTGAGAATACGACGAATCAAACCATATGACAGCTGCATCGCTGAACAGGCGCTGCAGCTGTTCTTCTTTTCAGCGGGATGCTGCTCTTGCCCGGGAAAGGGAAAAGTGATAAGATAAAGCTGGAATACCGGAATATGAAAGGGGAACAGAGATGATGAGACGACTGGCTTGGCTGCTGCTGGCGATGGCGCTTCTGCTTGCCGCGCTGCCTGCCGCTGCGCAGGATACGGTGACGGTGCTATTCTCGCATGATATGCATTCGCACCTGACCCCGGTGCCCGATGGCGACGGGATGAGGGGCGGCTTTGCCCGGCTGAAGACGCTGATTGACCGCGAGACGGAGGCTGCCGGCGACGTGCTGCTGCTGGATGCGGGCGATTTTGCGATGGGTACACTCTTCCAGACGGTCTATGAGACGGATGCGCTGGAGCTTATGATGATGGCGCATCTGGGCTATGACGCTGTCACGCTGGGCAATCACGAGTATGATTATGAGGGGACCGGCCTTGCCAATATGCTGCGCGCGGCGATGAAGAACGCGGAGGCTGAGGGCGTCGCGCTGCCTGCGCTGCTGTGCGCGAATATCGACTGGACAAGCGTGAAGGACGCGCACGGCGAGGCGATGCAGGCGGCGATGACGGAATACGGCGCGAAGGAGCGCATGATCATCGAGCATGACGGCGTGAAGATCGGTGTGTTCGGCATGATGGGCGCGGACTCTGTGGACTGCGCGCCGCTGGCGCCGGTGACCTTCATCGACACGATCACCTGCGCGAAGGAGCAGGCCGCCGCGCTGAAGCGCGAGGGGGCGGAGCTGATTATCTGCCTGTCTCACAGCGGCGTCTGGGCGGAGGCGGATCGCTCCGAGGATGAGCTGCTGGCGAAGGCCGTGCCGGAGATTGACCTGATCATCAGCGGCCATACGCATACCACGCTGAATCAGCCGATCGTGCACGGCAGCACGGCGATCGCATCCTGCGGCGAGTATACGATGAATCTGGGCAGGATCGTCCTTGAGCGCAGCGGCGACCGCTGGCGTGTTGCGGAGTATGCGCTCATTCCCACGACGGACGATGTGCAGGGCGATGCGCAGATCGATGAGCGCCTTGCCGCATACCGCGAGCGCGTCGATGAGAATTACTTCTCGTCCTTTGGCTACAGCTACGATCAGGTGCTCTGCCGGAATCCGGGCGAGCTGCTTTCCGAGCGCTGGCTGCTGGCTGATGCCGTTGTCGAGGCGGTGAAGGCGGCGGAGGGCGACGCCTATGAGCCGATTGCGCTGGCTGTTGTGCCGGATGGCGTGATCCGCAGCGCGCTGCCCGTGGGCGGCGTGACGGCGTCCGATGCATTCAACGTGCTCTCGCTGGGCATCGGCTCGGACCGCAAGGCCGGCTATCCGCTGGTCAACGCGTATCTGACCGGGCGGGAGCTGTATGATCTTGCGGAGGTGGACGCCTCTGTCTCGCAGATCATGGGCGGCACGCATCTCTATGCCTCCGGCGGCGGCTGGGCATATGAGAGCAACAGGCTGATCCTCAGCCGCGTGTCGGACGTCTGGCTTGACGGTGAGAACGGCGAGCGTGTGCCGCTTGAGATGGATAAGCTCTACCGCGTCGTGGCGGATATGTATTCTGCGCAGATGCTCAGCACGGTGAAGAGCAAGTCCTTCGGCCTGCTCTCGCTGGAGCCGAAGGATGCACAGGGGAATCCCGTGACCGACTTCACGGCGGCGATCGTCCGCGACGGGCAGGGGAAAGAGGTCAAGGCGTGGACAGCGCTGGCGGATTACCTGCATGCGCTGGGCGGCGAGGACGGATCGGGCAGCATCCCCGCGCAGTATCAGCAGGAGCCGGAGGGCATCGTGATCGGCAGAGCGGAGAGCATCGGTGATCACTTCAGGCATGCCGGGCGCATCTGGTATGTGCTGGGCGGCGTTCTGCTGGCGCTGATCGCAGCCATTGCGCTGATGGTACTGGGCGTGCGCGCGGTGATCCGCTGTACCCGCAGGCGCAGGGCGAAGAAGTAATTCTGAGCAAAACAACAAGCATATGAAAGCGGCCCGTCCGGAGCAATCCGGGTGGGCCGCTGTGTATGAATTCGGATCAGCCAACGATGCTGCGCGCAACGTGCACGCCGCTGGCGGAGGCATGGGAGAGGGAGTGCGTGATGCCGCTGCCGTCGCCGATGACGTAGAGACCCTCGTAGCGGGACTCGAGCTTCTCGCTGACGGCGACCTCCATGTTGTAGAACTTGACCTCGACGCCGTAGAGCAGGGTGTCGTCATTGGCTGTGCCGGGGGCGACCTTGTCAAGCGCATAGATCATCTCGATGATGCCGTCAAGGATGCGCTTGGGCAGCACGAGGCTCAGGTCGCCGGGGGTGGCGTTGAGCGTGGCGGTGGTGAAGGATTCCTCGATGCGGCTGGGCGTGGAGCGCCTGCCGCGGATGAGGTCGCCGAAGCGCTGGACGATGACGCCGCCGCCGAGCATATTGCTCAGGCGGGCGATGCTCTCGCCATAGCCGTTGGAGTCCTTGAACGGCTCGGAGAAATGCTTGGCGACGAGGAGCGCGAAGTTGGTGTTCTCCGTCTGGCGCGCCGGGTCCTCGTAGCTGTGGCCGTTGACGGTGATGATGCCGTTGGTGTTCTCGGTGACGACAGCGCCCTTCGGGTTCATGCAGAAGGTACGCACCCTGTCGCCGTACTTCTCCGTCCTGTAGACGATCTTGCTCTCATAGAGCTCGTCCGTCAGATGGGCGAAGACAGCCGCCGGCAGCTCGACACGCACGCCGATATCCACGCGGTTGGACTTGGTCGGGATGTCGAGGTCGCGGCAGACGGTCTCCATCCACTTGCTGCCGCTGCGGCCGACGGAGATGATGCACTTCGCGCAGGTGTACACGGCATCCTTGCAGACGACCTCGTACCCGCCGTCGATGATCCTCACGTTCTGCACCGGCGTATCGAAGAAGAAGCTGACCTTATCCTTCAGGTGGGCATAGAGGTTTTCCAGCACGATGTAGTTGATGTCCGTACCCAGATGGCGGACGGAGGCGTCCAGCAGATGCAGGTCGTGCTGGATGCACAGGGTCTTGAAGCGGGTGCCGGCGGTGGAGTAGAGCCTGGTGCCCTCGCCGCCGAAGCGCATGTTGATCTCGTCGACGTAATGCATCAGGTCAAGCGCCTGCTTTTTGCCGATGTATTCGTGGAGCGTACCGCCGAAGTCGTTGGTGATGTTGTATTTGCCGTCGGAGAAGGCGCCTGCGCCGCCGAAGCCGCTCATGATGGAGCAGCTCTTGCAGCTGATGCAGCTCTTGATCTTCTCGCCGTCGATGGGGCAGCGGCGCTTGCTCAGCGCATGACCGGCCTCGAATACGGCAATCTTCAGCGAGGGATCCAGCTTGTTGAGCTCATAGGCGGAGAAGATGCCGCCGGGGCCTGCGCCGATGATGATGATATCGTAATTCATGGGGGTACCTCCGGAAAGCCGCCGCATGATCGGGCGGATAATGATTCAAGGATAGGCTGCACAGATGAACACTGCCGCGCCTGATTATTATACCACAGAAAGCAGACGATTTCAATCAGACTGCGGCGGCGCATGATCCCTGCTGAAGCGAATCAGAGCATTGCGTCGAAAGCCGGATTCCGATATAATGAAAGAAAAACGACCGGAGGAATTCATATGGGCTATATGATCGTTCCGCTGCAGGCGTGCCGCGAGAGAATGGCAGAAGCCGCGCAGTGGTTCAGCAGCAAGTGGGGGATCCCGCTTGAGGCATATATCGAGAGCATGGAGGACAGCCTGCGCACGCAGAGCGGCGTGCCGCAGTGGTATCTGGCGATGGACGCGGGGCAGATCATCGGCGGAATCGGCGTGATCGAAAATGACTTCCATAAGCGCAGGGACCTTGCGCCCAATCTCTGCGCGATCTACGTTGAGGAGCCTTACCGCATGCAGGGGATCGCCAGCGCGCTGATGGATACGGCCTGCGCAGGCCTGAGGCAGCACGGGATTGAGAAGGCCTACCTGATCACCACGCACACGCAGTTCTATGAGCGCTGCGGCTTCACGTTCTACGGCATGATCGAAGAGGACGACGGCAGCCCTGTGCGCATGTACATGCGGGACTGCTGACGGAGATATACACAGGCAAGGAGGGGACCCCCCTATGAAGATGACGCCCACGCTGAACTTCTCCGGCGCATGCCGGGAGGCAATCGCGATGTATGAGAAGGCGTTCGGCGGAAAGATCACCTGCCTGATCACTTACCGGCAGGCCAATGATCCCGCGTATATGCACCTCCTGAATGAGACGCAGAAGGATTATATCTATCACGCGGAGCTTGCCCTCGGCGATCAGCGAATCATCATGAGCGACCATGTGGATCTTCCGCTTGGCGTGTGTTATTCCAATTTCCTCACGATGATGTGCGATACGAAGGAAGAGGTGCAGCGCGCCTATGCCGTCATGCAGGAGGGGAGCAAGACGATTTACCCGATGGAGGCGACGCCTTACAGCTCCTGCCGGGTGGTCTTTGTGGACAGGTTCGGCATCCGCTGGGGGATCATGACCGAGCAGACGGAGCGATAAACATCATGCATAAGAGAAGCCGCCGGGGCGCTTTGCTGCGCTCCGGCGGCTTTGATGATGATGATGGATTACTTCTTCTGGCCGTAGTAGGCGTTCGGGCCGTGCTTGCGCATATAGTGCTTGTTGACAATATGCTGCGGCGCGGGATCGGCGGCGGGCTTCACGATGCGGGTATAGGCGGCCATCTTAGCGACCTCCTCGAGCACGACGGCGTTGTAGACCGCCTGCGCCGGACTCTTGCCCCAGGTGAACGGGCCGTGGCTGTGGCAGATGACGGCGGGCACGGCGACCGGGTCGAGCTTGCGCTCGGTGAAGATCTCGATGATGACCTTGCCGGTGTTCTTCTCGTAGTCCTCGTCAAGCTCCTCCTGCGTCAGATGGCGCGCGCAGGGGACCGGGCCGTAGATGTAGTCAGCATGCGTGGTGCCGTAGCAGGGGATATCCTCGCCGGCCTGCGCCCAGCCCACGGCGTACGGGCTGTGGGTATGGACGATGCCGCCCAGCTGCGGGAAGGCCTTGTACAGCTCCAGATGGGTCTTGGTGTCGGAGGAGGGGTTGAGCTTGCCCTCGACGATCTCGCCGTCGAGATTGAGCACGACGAGATCCTCAGGCGTCAGGTCGTCGTATTCCACGCCGGAGGGCTTGATGACGACGAGGCCGCTCTCGCGGTCGATGCCGGAGACGTTGCCCCAGGTATAGGTGACAAGGCCGCGGCGCGGGAGCTCCATGTTGGCCTCGTAGACGGCTTTCTTCAGGTTTTCCAGCATATTGCACCTCATAATGATTCAGGGACAGGGGCGGATCATCTCCGCCCCTGCGATGTTACTTGAGCTTCCATGCGAGATCAGCGAGGAAGAGATCCTTCTCCAGGCTGTCCACGGTGGTATCCTTGGTGATGTGGACGAACTCGATGTCCATCATGCGGGCCCAGTCCTTCATCTGCTCGGCGGTGACGTCGTAGGACAGGACGGTGTGATGCGCGCCGCCGGAGGTGATCCAGCATTCCACGCCGGTGGTCAGGTCGGGCGCGGCCTCCCACATGACGCGGGCGACGGGCAGATTCGGCATCTCCATGATCGGCTTGACAGCCTTGATGTCCTGGCAGATCAGGCGCAGGCGGCCGCCCATATCGATCAGGCTGACGACGATGGCCTCGCCCTCGCGGCCTTCAAAGACCAGGCGGGCGGGATCCTTCTCGTTCATGCCGATGCCGAGATGATGGGTCTCGATGCGCGGCCTGCCGGCGGCGAGGCTCGGGCAGACCTCGAGCATATGCGCGCCCAGAGAGAGCATGTTGCCCGGAACGAGGTGATAGGTGTAGTCCTCCATGAAGGTGGTGCCGCCGGTCTG
>JAGBAV010000049.1 GCA_017938795.1 Clostridia bacterium | reverse complement strand
TGGTCGATGCTGGCGATCAGGTACTTGCGGCTGCCGTGGTCGCCGTACGGGCCCTTCCACATGTCGTAGCCGGCCTTGCTGGAGATGATCAGCTCGTCGCGGTGCGGCTTCCAGTCGCGCAGCATATGCACGCCGAAGTTGCGCTCCGCCTCGCCGTAGGGCGGGCCGTAGTTGTTTGCGAGGTCAAAGTGGGTGATGCCGTTGTCAAAGGCGGTGCGCAGCAGGGACTGCTGCACGCCGAACGGCGTGATATTGCCGAAATTATGCCACAGGCCCAGCGAGATCGCCGGGAGCATGATGCCGCTCTTTCCGCAGCGGCGGTAGGGCATGGAGTCGTAGCGGGTCTCAGCAGGAATATAAGTCATGTCGCGCCCTCCTGTATCTGATTCATTGCTATCAGTATAAGGGACTGCCGCGCGATATTCAACACATATTTATCCACAATCTGTGCACATCTTCTGCGCATAAAACGCCCCTGCCGCAGGATCACCGCAGCAGGGGCGTCAACGGACTATATAGTCTGCCTGAACTCATCGCGCAGCTTCATGAGGGCGATTCCGAGCCGGTTCTCTCCCTCGCAGGTATACAGATCCTCGCCGAGGAACAGATTTTTCATCCCGCCGGCGACCAGACGGATATCGCCCGTGGCAAGGAGCCTTTTGGCAAGCTCCGGGCTTCGGGTGAATTTATCCCTGAGAATCTCCTCCAGCACACCATCGCGCACGGTCTCCCAGTCCTCCCGCTGCGCGATCCGCGCGGCGATTGCGGCGATCCTCTCCCGCTTCTCCGTATGGAAGCGCGCTCTGTCCTTCCTGTCTGCGCATCGCGCCGCAGCGTATGCCGCCTCCGCACTGGCGTAGATCTCCCCGTCAAGCTGCACAGGCGCAGGATAGCCCATCGCAAGGAAATCATATTCGCCCTTGAAGCGGACGATCTCCTCAAAGAATGTCTGCCCCTGCAGCATCCTCTCCACATCGGGATGGACAAGCCCGGCAAGCGGCTGCCCGCCGCGCATCATCGCGCGCACGCGCGTAGAGCTGATCTCCTCAAGGCCGCCCTCAATATGCAGCGTGACAAAGGCATCCCGGTTCCTCGCCGTGCGCTCGTCCGCATCGAGGAATGCGTCCGCATCAACGCCGTCCCGGCAGACGACCAGCAGCCGGAAGCAGGGAATGCGCTCCGGGTCGGCGAACCAGCCGGCGACCATGGACAGCTTGTCCGCGCCGATGAGGAAATACAATTCATCCTCCGGGTACTGCGCCTTCATCTCCGTCATGAGCCCTACCGTCGCCGGGCTGACCGTGCCGTATTCCATGTCCGATACGGTCAATCGCGCATCCTCCGCGCACATCGCCATGAGCATATCATAGCGCTGCCCCTCCGTCAGCCGCATATGAATGCCGCCGGCCCTGCGCATCTTGCGCGTCAGATAGGCCCTGCTCGTCGGCAGGAAGACGCCCAGCCGCGCATCCATTGCGTCAAGCGCCTGCCGCAGCAGCTGCAGATGCGCCAGCGTCGGCGGGTTGAATGAACCGCCCAGCACAATGACGCGTCTCTTCTCTCTGTCCATGTCTGTCACCTCCTCAGGTACATATCGGAGTATACCACAATTGCCCATGCCCGACTATACTGCGGATAGAGAACCCCTGCCTCCGCCTTGCGCTCCGTGGCGCTAAACGCTATAATGAGATTAACCGTCAGAATGTATCCTGCCGGTAGACGCCGTGACGGCGCGGCATGATATGATGACATCGCAGGCGGGAATATGCGGGCCCCGTTCCGGCGGACAGCCGGCGGCTGAATGCCCGCGCGCACCCGGCAGAGCCCCTGCATCGCACAATTCCCCCACGACCACCAGCACCTGAAAGGAGGCGACTGGCCCATGATGGATATCACCCTTCTTGGCACGGGCGGCATGCTGCCCCTCCCCGGCCGTAATCTGACCGCTCTCTACGTCCGCTATGACGGACGCGCCCTGCTCATCGACTGCGGCGAGGGCACGCAGACGGCTATCCGGCAGAACGGCCTTCGCTTTAAGAATATCGAAGGCATTCTCATCACCCATTTCCACGCCGATCACCTCAGCGGCCTGCCCGGCCTGCTGCTGACCCTCGGCAACGAGGACCGCACGGAGCCGCTGCACATGTACGGCCCCGCCGGCCTTGAGAAGACCGTCACCTCGCTGCGCGCGATCGTGCCGGAGCTGCCCTATGAGATCATCTACCACGAATATGATCAGGAGACGGGCGTCTTCCCCTGCGCGGGCATGGACGTGACGGTCTTCCCGGTCGATCATACGATCCCCTGCCTCGGCTATCACATGGGCGTCAAGCGCACAGGCCGCTTTGACCCGAAGAAGGCGAAGGAAAAGGGCGTCCCGCAGAAGCTCTGGGGGCTCCTGCAGCGCGGCGAGAGCATCGACGGCTTCACGCCGGAGGACGTGCTCGGCGCGCCGCGGCGCGGGCTGAGCGTGCTCTATGCGACGGACACGCGCCCCGTGCCGGACATCCTGCGCTACGGCAAGGACGCCGACCTCATGATCCTTGAGGGCATGTACGGCGAAGAGGAAAAGCAGGCGCGCGCGGAATACACGCATCACATGATGATGCAGGAGGCCGCGCAGACGGCCAAGGAAGCCGGCGCGAGGGAGATGTGGCTCACCCACTACAGCCCCGCGACCCCGGATCCGGCGGAATATGAGGAGGCGCTCAAGGCGATCTTCCCGAATACCGTCGTCGCGCAAGACGGTCAGAGCATTACCCTGCAGTTTGACAAGGACTGATATCTGCAAACGTCCGCCGGACGCTGATCCGGCGGACGTTTTCTTTTTGGCTGCCTGAAAGGCTTTCCAAAAAATCGTCTTTCGTTTGCGCCAAAAAGGCATTGCGGGCAATCCTCATGTATGAGAAAATAGAACCAGCATCATTACAAGCAAAGGAGCCGTTCATCATGCCGTATATGACCGATCATCAGCTTGTCAATCCTTATCTGCCCTCGTGGGAGTACATCCCCGACGGCGAGCCCTATGTCTTCGGCGACAGGGTATATGTCTATGGTTCCCATGACCGCTATAACGGCTGGGTCTTCTGCCAGAACGACTACGTCTGCTGGTCTGCGCCGGTCGATGACCTGAGCCAGTGGCGCTATGAGGGCGTCATCTACCGCAAGGAGCAGGACCCGCGCAACCCGGACGGCCACATGTGCCTCTATGCGCCGGACGTCACCGTCGGCCCGGACGGGCGCTATTATCTCTATTATGTGCTGGATAAGGTCAGCATCGTCAGCGTCGCCGTCTGCGACACGCCGGCGGGCAAGTATGAATTCCTCGGTTATGTCCATGACAAGGACGGCGGCCTGCTGGGCGAGCGCCCCGGCGACGAGCCGCAGTTTGACCCCGGCCTGCTGACCGAAGGGGACAGGACGTACCTCTACACCGGCTTCAGCGCGGCGAACGACGCCAGCCGCCACGGCGCGATGTGCACTGTGCTGGATAAGGATATGCTCACCATTATCGAGGAGCCCGTCTTCGTCGCCCCCAGCAACATGTACTGCGAGGGCACAGGCTACGAGGGGCACGCCTTCTTCGAGGCGCCCTCTATGCGCAAATACGGGGACAAGTACTATTTCATCTATTCCTCCGTCCCCTCCTGCGAGCTGTGCTACGCCGTCAGCGACAAGCCGACCGGCGGCTTCGTCTACGGCGGCGTGATCGTGAGCAACAACGACGTCGGCGTGGACAGCTACAAGCCGGCGGACAAGCCCATGGCCTACGGCGGCAACAACCACGGCAGCATGGTGCAGATCGGTGATCAGTGGTATATCTTCTATCATCGCCAGTCCAACGGGCATAACTTCTCCCGGCAGGGCTGCATCGAGCGGATTGCCTTCACCAAGGACGGCCGCATCCCGCAGGTTGAGATCACCTCCTGCGGCGGCAGGGCGACCCCGCTGCGCGGCGAGGGCGAATACCCGACCTACATCGCCTGCCACCTGACCGCAAGGGAGGAGCGCGCATACGTTGGCTATGACAACAGCTTCATGCCGCCGCAGTTCCCGAAGATCATGCAGGAGGGCGGCGACGGCGACGAAAACCTCGGCTATGTCTTCAATATGCGCGACGGCGCGACCGCTGGCTTCAAGTACTTCGACTGCCGCGGCGTGAAGGGAATCTCCATCAAGACCCGCGCCTACGCGGACGGCTGCGTCGCGGTGAAGCTCACCCACGACGGCGAGGCGCTGTGCCGTATCCCGGTGCGCGGCGCGAATATCTGGACGACGCACCGCGCAGACGTGCAGATCCCCGACGGCGTGCATGCGCTGTATTTTACCTTCGAGGGCACCGGCGCGCTGTCCCTTGGCTTCTTCACGCTCGAGGTGTGATCCATATACTCACAGACCATTCTGTCCAATGAAGGGAGAATGCCTATGACCCGTCTTGATCACCGCAAGGCCTCCTGCAGCATCACCGTCAAGGATGCGCAGGGCCGCCCCATGCCCGGGCAGACCGTCACCGCGGAGCTCGTCCGGCATGAGTTCCTCTTCGGCTGCGGCGTGTTCTTTCTGATCGACCTGCTCGATCCCGCCACGCCGCCTGCCAAAAAAGAATACCTGCAGAAGCTCTATGACGCATGGCTCGGCCTGTTCAATTACGGCACGCTGCCCTTCTATCAGGGGCGGTATGAGCCGCGCGAGGGGCAGACCCGTCAGGAGGCCACGCTCCGCGCCGCCCGCCGCCTGCGTGATGACGGCGCAGCGGTCAAGGGGCACCCGCTCTGCTGGCACACCGTTTCGGCAAAGTGGCTGCTCGGCCGCAGCAATGACGAGGTGCTGCGCAATCAGCTTGCCCGCATCCGCCGCGAGATCGGCGCATTCAAGGACGTCATCATCCTGTGGGACGTGATCAACGAGGTCGTAATCATGCCCGTCTTTGACAAGGAGGACAACGCGATCACGCGCCTGTGCAGCGAGATCGGCCGCGTGGAGCTGGTGCGCCGCGTCTTTGAGGAAGCAAGGGCCTGCGACCCCAACGCCACGCTGCTGCTCAATGACTTCAACACCAGCGATCAGTACCGCCAGCTGATCCGCTGCTGCCTCGATGCGGGCGTGCCCATCGACGTCATCGGCATCCAGAGCCATCAGTATCAGGGCTTCTGGGGGATGGACAAGCTTCACGAGGTGCTCGACCGCTTCTCCTCCTTCGGCATGCCGATCCACTTCACGGAGAATACCTTCGTCTCCGGCCATCTGATGCCGCCGGATATTGTGGACCTGAACGACTACCGCATCCGCGAATGGCCGACCACGCCAGAGGGCGAGGACAGGCAGGCGCGCGATCTGCTCGCCATGGTGGATACGCTCTTCGCGCATCCGCTGGTCACCGCTTTCACCAACTGGGACTTCTGCGACGGCGCATGGCTCGGCGCGCCGGCAGGTCTTGTCCGCCTCGACGGCAGCAAAAAGCCCGCCTACGACGCGCTCTGGCAGCGCATCCACAAGGACTGGCATACCCGCGTCACGCTGATGACGGACGAGCAGGGCTGCTGCACCATCGATGGCTTCGCCGGGCAGTACACGCTGGAGTGCCTCGGGAAGAAGGCTGATTTCACCCTGAGCAGAAACGCCGCACAGCAGACCATCGTCATGGGATAAAGGAGCGATATCATGCATATGACAAGAACCGTATCCTCCGACGCCATCACCCGCGCATACCTTGACAGCCTGCTGGTTGAGATGCGCCATATCGACGCCGTCAGGCCCGACACCTCGATGACGGTCTACGGCAGGACGTTCTCCACCCCGGTCGCGACAGCCGCCCTCTCCCATCTGAACGGACATTACCCCGACGGCATGGCGCAGATGGCGCTGGGCGCGCATCAGGCAGGCGCGCTGGTCTTCAGCGGCATGGGCGCCAACGAAGAGCTCACCGGCATGACCGCCACGGGCGCATCCGTCATCAAGATCATCAAGCCCTATGCTGACCGGCAGAGCATCCGCAACAGAATCCGCCATGCGGAGGACGCGGGCGCGCTCGCCGTGGGCATCGATATCGACCATGCTTTCAACAGGCAGCATGGCTACGACGTCATCGAGGGCATGTCCATGTACCCAATGAGCAGCACGGAAATCGCAGAGCTCGTGCGCTTTACGTCGCTGCCCTTCGTGATCAAGGGCGTGCTCAGCCGTCAGGACGCGCGCAAGTGCCTCGACGCCGGCGTGCAGGGCATGGTCGTCTCCCATCACAATGGGCGGCTGGACTGCGCCGTGCCGCCGCTGATGATCCTGCCCGAGATCGTCGAAGAGACGCAGGGGAAGGTTCCGCTGTTCGTGGACTGCAGCCTGCAGACCGGGCTTGACGTCTTCAAGGCGCTGGCGCTGGGCGCGACGGCCTGCTCCGTCGGCCGCCCGCTGATGGCCCGCCTCAAGGAGAAGGGCGCGCAGGGCGTGCGCGAGGGCATCGAGGACATCACCCGCGATCTCGCCTATACGATGGCGATGACCTGCACGCCCGATCTTGCACATATCGACCGCAGCATCGTGCGCGAAGGCAGATTCTGAGGAGGTCAGCTATGAGAATCGGAGGCTCTGTGATGAAGCCCTACAGCAGCCCGGCGCAGTGGCTTGCCCATGTGCGCGAGCTGCAGTACGGCGCGGTCATCTTCCCCGTAAACAGCGACGCGGATCACAGCACGCGTCAGGACTACCTGCGCTGCGCACAGGACAATGATCTGGTTATCGGCGAGGTCGGCGTATGGCGCAACTGCATGGACAGAAACAGCGTCGAGAAGGAAAAGCACATCGCCTACGCCATCCGCCAGCTGGAGATGGCGGAGGAGGTCGGCGCGCGCTGCTGCGTGAATATCGCCGGCGCATGGTCGCCCCTGTGGGACGGCTACGACCCCGGCCACGGCACGAAGGCCTTCTATGACGAGGTCGTCACGACCACGCAGCGCATCATCGACGCCGTGCAGCCGACGCACACCTGCTTCTCTCTGGAGCCGATGCCGTGGATGTGCCCGGAATCCCCGCAGGAATACCTGCAGCTGATGCGCGATGTCGGCCGCGACGCCTTCAAGGTGCATCTGGATTTCGCCAACATGATCAGCAGCCTGCCGCGCTACCGCGATTCCTCTGCGTTCATCACGGAATGCTTTGATCTGCTCGGCCCGCATATCCGCAGTATCCACGCCAAGGATCTGCTCATCGACGATCACATCCTGCCGCTGTGCATCAGGGAGGTGCCGCCGGGGCAGGGCAGCATTGATCTTGCGCTCGCGCTGCGCCTCGCCGCGCAGCTTGAGGGCGACGTACCGGTATTCATCGAGCACCTTGACAGCCATGAGGAATACATGGCCGCATCGGCGCACATGCGCGCGCTGGCGCAGACCATCTGATCATACAATCCCGATCATCAACAACAGCCCCGCTGCAGACGATCTGCAGCGGGGCTGTTTCATGATGTTGATTTACTTGAGCCCAAGCTCTTCCTTATCCGCGAGGATCACGCCGTGCGCAGCGAGCAGCTCGGCGAACTTCTCCTCATCCGCAATGCGGAAGACCATGTAGGCCATGCCTTCCTTGTGGGTGAAGAGGGAATACATATACTCCACGTCCATATTGCCCTCGGCAAGCGCCTCCAGCACGGGCGCGAGGCCGCCGGCCTGATCCGGCACAGCGATGACGGTCACGGGCGTCATGGAGAGGATATAACCGTTTTCCAGCAGGATGGCGGTCGCCTTCTCCGCGTCGTCCACGATCATGCGCAGCACGCCGTAGTCGCTGGTCTCAGCGATGGAGATCGCACGCATGTCAATGCCATGATCGGCAAGCACGCGGGTGACCTGCGCCAGCTGACCGGCGCGATTCTCCAGAAAGATCGAAATCTGATGAATATTCATGCCTGCTCCTCCTTAAATCTTGCGCTTGTCGATGATGCGCACGGCCTTGCCCTCGGAGCGGGTGATGCTCTTGGGCGACACGATGCGGACCTTGGCGTAGATGCCGAGCATGGTCTTGAGTGCGGCGACGAGCTTCTTCTCCTCCTCGTGGATATCGGCAAGGGAGTCGGAGAACTTCTCGGGGGACATCTCGACCATGACCTCGAGCGTATCAGAGTGATTGACACGATCGACGATGATCTGGTAGTTGGCCGGATAGCCCTGCTCCAGCAGGACGGTCTCGATCTGGGACGGGAAGACGTTGACGCCCTTGATGATGAGCATGTCGTCGCTGCGGCCCATCGGCTTGGACATCTTCACATGGGTGCGGCCGCAGGAGCACGGCTTGCGGGTGAGCACGCAGATATCGCGCGTGCGGTAGCGAAGCAGGGGGAAGGCTTCCTTCGTCAGAGCGGTGAAGACCAGCTCGCCCTTCGAACCCTCAGGCAGAACCTCGCCCGTATCCGGGTCGATGATCTCGGCGAGGAAGTGATCCTCGTTGATATGCATGCCGGACTGCTCGCTGCACTCATAGGCAACGCCGGGGCCGGAGGTCTCGGTCAGGCCATAGATATCATACGCCTTGATGCCAAGGGACTGCTCGATGTCGCGGCGCATCTCCTCGCTCCATGCCTCTGCACCGAAGATACCGGCCTTGAGCTTGATCTTATCGCGCAGGCCAGCCTCCGCAATGGACTCGCCGAGGTACGCAGCGTAGGACGGGGTGCAGCAGAGGATGGTCGTCTCCAGATCGGTCATGAACTGGAGCTGGCGCTCGGTATTGCCGGAGGACATCGGCAGCGTCAGGCAGCCGACGCGGTGGGAACCGCCGTTGAGACCGGGACCGCCGGTGAAGAGGCCGTAGCCGTAAGCGACCTGAACGACGTCTTCCTTCGTGCCGCCGGCGGCGACAATGGCGCGGGCGCAGCAGTCCTCCCACAGATCGATATCATGCTGAGTATAGAAGGCGACGACGCGGCGGCCGGTGGTGCCGGAGGTCGACTGGATGCGCACGCATTCACTCAGCGGCTTGCCCAGCAGGCCGTAGGGATAGGCGTCACGCAGATCGGCCTTGGTGAGGAAGGGCAGCTTATGCAGATCCTCAACGCTCTGAATGTCCGCAGGCGTCAGGCCCCTCTCTTCCATTTTGGCGCGGTAGTAGGGCACATTGTCCCAGACATGCTGAACCTGCTTGACAAGACGCTCGTTCTGCCATGCAAGGATCTGTTCCCGCGATGCGGTTTCGATTTCCGGCTGGTAATAATTTGGCATGTACATTCCCCCAATTTATATGATGCTCAGGCTTCCCGTCCAAGCATGAATGCCTTCTTATTCAGTTCAAGAAATTTCTGCGGAACGGACTGCTCAATCGCGTCCATCCATTCATCCAGAGTAAAATCAAAGTAACGGGAAAGATGACCCATCAGCACGATATTCACCGCGCGGGAGGATCCAGCGGCCTCCGCCTTCTCCAGCGCATTGAAATCATCGACGATCACGCCCTTGGCCCGCATCTTCTCTACAAGAGCGTCCGGGTACTGCGCCGCGCCGGTGATGACGGGCATCGGGTTGATCTGCTGGGTATTGGCGACGATCCTGCCGCCCTCGCGCAGGTATTCCGTCCAGCGGGCTGCCTCCAGCAGCTCGAAGGAGACGATGAAATCCGCTTCGCCCTTGTCAATCACGGGAGAATAGACCTTCTCGCCGTAGCGGACATAGGTTACAACGCTGCCGCCGCGCTGGCTCATGCCATGCACCTCAGAGACCTTCACATCATAGCCCTTGGTGATCAGCAGACGGCCCAGCAGCTTGGAGGCCAGCAGGCTTCCCTGCCCGCCGACACCGACGATCATGATATTCTTCGTATTCATGCTCAGTCCTCCTCTTTCGCGTGCAGCGCGTCAAATCTGCACAGCTGCGTGCATACGCCGCAGCCTGTGCACAGCGTGTTGTCGATGCAGGCCTTGCCGTCCTTCATGAAGATCGCCGGGCAGCCCACCTTCATGCACAGACGGCAGGAGCGGCACTTATCCGCCTCCACGACGACGGGCTTCTTATGCTTGACATACTTGAGCAGCGCGCACGGACGGCGGCTGATGATGACGGAGGTCTCCTTTGCCGCAAGCTCCTCAAGGATCGCAGCCTCGGTCTGCTTGAGGTCATACGGATCGACCACGCGCACGCGCTTCACGCCAACAGCGCGGCACAGCGTCTCCAGATCGATCTTCGCGCAGGGGTCTCCCTTGAGGTTATAGCCGGTGGTCGGGTTCTGCTGATGGCCGGTCATGCCGGTGATGGAATTGTCCACAATGATGATCGTAGAGGCAGACTCGTTGTAGACCGCATTGATCAGGCCGGTCACGCCGGAATGCATGAACGTGGAATCGCCGATGACCGCCACGGTCCTGCTGTCGGCAGCGCCGCCCTGCGCCTTGGTGAAGCCATGAATACCGGAGACGGACGCGCCCATGCAGATGGTCGTATCCAGCGCGCCCAGCGGCGGCACGGCGCCCAGCGTGTAGCAGCCGATATCGCCCAGCGCGGTGATCTTATTCTTCGCCAGCGTATAGAACAGGCCGCGATGCGGGCAGCCCGCGCACATGACCGGCGGGCGAGCCGGGATGGCCTCATCCAGCGCGCCTTCGCCGGCGGGAACATCCATGCCCAGCTTCTCTGCGACGAGATTCTGGCTGAATTCCCCGATGCAGGGGAAGAGTGCCTTGCCGGTGACCTTCAGGCCAAGGGACAGGCAATGCGCCTCGATGAAGCTGTCCAGCTCCTCGACGACGACCAGCTCGTCAACCGACGCGGCGAAATCGCGGATCTTCTGCTCCGGCATCGGCCAGATCATGCCCAGCTTCAGCACCGGATACCGGTCTCCGCAGACTTCCTTCACATACTGATAGGAGGTGGAGGAGGTAATGATACCGCGGGAATGATCGCTGCCATCCTCGACGCGGTTGATCTGTGCCGTCTCGGCCCACTGCGCAAGCGCGCGGGTGCGCTCCTCGACGATGGGGTGGCGCTTGCGCGCGTTGCCCGGCATCATGATATACTTGGCGGGGTTCTTCTCATAGGTCTTGACCGCCTCGACGCGCTCGCCCGTCTCCACAAGGCTCTGGCTGTGCGCGATGCGGGTGCACATCTTGATGATCACAGCGGTATCAAACTGCTCAGAGAGCTCATACGCCAGCTTCGTAAAGGCGAGCGCCTCGGCAGAATCCGCCGGCTCGAGCATCGGAATCTTGGATGCGCGCGCATAATGACGGGAATCCTGCTCATTCTGAGAGGAGTGCATGCCGGCGTCGTCCGCAACGGCGATGACCATGCCGGCATTGACGCCGGTATAGCCGATGGTGAAGAGCGGATCGGCGGCGACGTTCATACCGACATGCTTCATGCCGCAGAAGCTGCGCCGGCCGGCAAGGCTCGCGCCGAAGGCCGCCTCCATCGCAACCTTCTCATTCGGCGCCCACTCAGCCATGATCTCTTTATACGTTGCAACGACCTCGGTAATCTCCGTGGACGGGGTGCCGGGATAGCTGGACACATAGGCGCAGCCAGCCTCATACAGACCGCGGGCAACCGCCGCGTTGCCCAGCATAAGCTGTTTCATGGAGAATCCTCCTTGCTGATTAACATTTGTTCTTTTTCTTCCCTGATACGGTCAGGGAGACCATGAATCCGCACAACCGGCTGCACCTGTGTGCAGCCGGTATTATACGAGCGAATAAATATTCATCCATTATTCGACTGATCACCAATAGAATCCTTCACGGTGACCAGAACTTTCTTCTCATAGCAGGCAAAAATCTGATCAAGATGCGCCTTGGGCATCTTCGGCGTCACAAGGCTGACAACGGGGACAATCACCAGACCGGCAACCATGCAGAATGCGCCGGCATTGATCGGGGACTGGAGAACCGCCGGGAAGCTGCCCTTGACAAAGATATTCGCCAGCATGAAGACCGTCGCAAAGATGAAGTTGACATAGACCGAGATCTTCGTCACGCCCCTCCAGTACAGGCCGTAGAGGAACGGAGCGAGGAACGCGCCGGCCAGCGCACCCCAGCTGACACCCATCAGCTGCGCGATGAAGGTGACGCTGGACTTGTACTGCAGAATCGCCAGCACAACAGAGATCGCAATAAAGACGACGATCAGACTGCGCATGGTCTTGAGCTGCTTCTCCTCATCCATATCCTTGACGATTGTTCCCTTGATGAAATCGAGCGTCAGCGTGGAGGCAGAGGTCAGCACCAGCGAAGACAGCGTGGACATGGACGCGGAGAGCACCAGCACCACGACAACGGAAATCAGGAACGGGGAGAGGCCGGAGAGCATCGTCGGGATGATCGAATCATAGCCATTGGCCGCGATATCAATCTGATCAGAGAAGAGCCTGCCGAAGCCGCCGAGGAAATAGCAGCCGCCGGCGACAACCGCCGCGAAGAATGTAGAGATGACCGTGCCCTTGCTGATGGCGTCCTCGCTCTTGATCGCGTAGAACTTCTGCACCATCTGCGGAAGACCCCACGTGCCCAGCGACGTCAGCACGACGACGCCCAGCAGATTCAGCGGATCCGGGCCGAAGAAGGAAGCAAAGACGCCGGGGGTGCTGCTGACAGCAGGATCGGACACCTGACCAAGCTTGTCAAGCGCCGCCATGAAGCCGCCCTGACCCTTGAGCACAGCGCCGATGACGGCGACGATGCCGACGATCATGATGATGCCCTGAATGAAGTCGTTGATCGCGGTGGCCATGTAGCCGCCGGCGATGACATACACCGCCGTGAGCAGCGCCATAACGAACACGCAGATACTGTAATCAATCTCAAACGCCATGCCGAACAGGCGGCTGAGGCCGTTATACAGAGAAGCCGTATACGGAATCAGAAAGATGAAGATAACAGCGGACGCCGCGATCTTCAGATTCCTGCTGGCGAAGCGCTGGCCAAAGAACTGCGGCATGGTCGCGCTGTCCAGATGCTGGGTCATGACGCGGGTACGGCGGCCAAGGATCACCCATGCCATCAGAGAACCGAGCAGCGCATTGCCGATACCTGCCCATGTGGCGGCGATGCCATACTTCCAGCCGAACTGACCGGCATAGCCGACAAACACGACGGCGGAGAAATAACTGGTGCCGTAGGCGAAGGCCGTCAGCCACGGGCCGACGCTGCGCCCGCCAAGCACGAAGCCGTTGACGTCCGTGGCGTGCTTCCTGCAGTACAGGCCGATACCGATCGTCACAGCGAAGAACACAGCCAGCATAGATACCTTAATCAGCAGATCCATATCCCTTTCCTCCATGCATATGTCTGTCATTCACATCATCAGCCGGTGATCTGCGCCTCAACGAGACGGCCCTGACAGTACTTTTCGCGAAGCACGGGCTTCTCGATCTTGCCGGTCGGGTTGCGGGGTACCTTGTCAAAGATCACCCTGCGCGGACGCTTATAGCGCGGCATGCCCTCACAGAAAGCATTGATCTCTTCTTCCGTGCAGGTCACGCCTTCCTTGATCTCCACGATTGCCGCGGCAATCTCGCCAAGGCGCGGATGCGGCAGACCGATAACCGCGACGTCCTTGATCTTATCAAAGGCGCGCATGAAGTCCTCAATCTGCACAGGATACAGATTCTCGCCGCCGGAGATGACGACGTCCTTCTTGCGGTCAACGAGGTAGATGAAGCCCTCCTCGTCCATACGCGCCATGTCGCCGGTATAGAGCCAGCCGCCGCGCAGCACCTCATCCGTCGCCTCTTTATTCTTATAGTAGCAGAGCATCACACCGTCGCCGCGGACGATGAGCTCGCCCACGTCGCCCTGCTCCACCTCTTCGCCGGCGGGATCGACGATCTTCGCCTCCCATTGATAGCCCGGCTTGCCGATAGCGCCGACCTTGTGCACATTGTCAAGACCCAGATGCACGCAGCCGGGGCCGATGGATTCGGAGAGGCCATAGTTCGTGTCATACTTGTGGTCGGGGAATACCTTGAGCCAGCGGTTAATGAGGCTCGGCGGGACGGGCTGGGCGCCGATATGCATCAGCCTCCACTGCTCCGTTTCATAATCATCGAGCTTCACGCGGCCGGACTCGATCGCGTCGAGCATATCCTGCGCCCACGGCACGAGCAGCCACACGATGGAGCAGCGCTCGTCGCTGACCGCGCGCAGGATCCACTCCGGCTTCACGCCGCGCAGGAGCACAGCCTTGCCGGCGGAATGCAGCGAGCCGAACCAGTGCATCTTCGCGCCGGTATGATACAGCGGCGGGATGCAGAGGAAGACGTCGTCCTTCGTCTGCCCATGGTGCGCCTGTTCCACCTCGCAGGAATACGCCAGCGCGCGATGATTATGCAGGATTGCCTTCGGGAAACCGGTCGTGCCGGAGGAGAAGTAGATCGCCGCATAATCGCTCTCGCAGAGCGCAACAGGCGGGGCAGAGGAGGAGCAGAACGTCGTCAGCTTCATGCAGTCCTCGGTGTAATCCGGGCCGTCCTTGCCCACGAAGAAGGTAAAGCGGATGTTCAGCTGATCATAGATGCTGTCCATACGGCTGATGAACTCCGGACCGAAGACGAGCACCTCAACGTCCGCCAGCTCGATGCAGTACTTGATCTCATCGCTGGAATAGCGGAAATTCATCGGCACGGCAATGCAGCCCGCCTTGAGGATACCGAAATAGATCGGCAGCCACTCCAGGCAGTTCATCATCAGGATGGCGACCTTCGTACCGCGCTTCACGCCGCGTGAAAGCAGGAGATTCGCAAAGCGATTCGCGCGCCGGTCAAAGTCCCGCCAGGTAATCTCGCGGCGATAGGGGGCATCCGGGTTTGCGCTCTCGATCAGGTTGAATTCGCGCCAGGTTGTCGCCCTGTCGCGTTCCTCAGAGGGATTGATCTCCACAAGCGCAGTATCCATACCGTATAAACGGGCATTTCTCTCAAGATAATCAGTCAGCAGCACAGCATTTTCTCCTTTGTTATGTGTTGTGGCAGTGTACGGACTCTATTCTATCATCGGTTCCATATTCTGTCAACATTTTGTCAACGCCATTTTCATTTCTTTTTGCTTGACAATGCACACATACCGGCGTAAACTGTTCCTGTCAAAGGGGTTGAACAACATGATCATCGATATTCATACGCATACATTTCCCGACAGAATCGCTCCGTCAGCAGTTGACAAACTGAAAAAGGCCAGCCACTGCGTTTCCTTCTCCGACGGGACGCGCGGCGGGCTGCTTGATTCTATGCATCGCGCCGGCGTTCATCGCAGCGTCGTGCTGCCCGTGGTCACCAATCCGGCAAAGACCTCCTCCATCAACGACATCTCCATCAGCCTCAACGGGCAGGACGGGCTCATCTACTTCGGCGGGATCCATCCCGACACACCGGAAGCGGAGAAAGAGCTCGAGCGCATCGCGCAGGCAGGCCTGAAAGGTATCAAAATCCATCCTGTCTATCAGGGAGCGGACATCGATGACCCACGCTATGTGCGCATCCTGCGCAGGGCGGGCGAGCTCGGGCTGATCGTGCTGATGCATGCGGGGGAGGATATCGGCTTCCCCGGCGTTGTCCGCTGCTCGCCGGATATGACGGCGCGCGCCCTTGACAAGGCCGGCCCCGTTACGATCATCTGCGCGCATATGGGCGGCTGGCGCAACTGGGATATGGTGACTGATTGTCTCTGCGGAAGGAATGTTTATCTGGATACAGCCTTTTCCCTCGGCGAGATCACGCCGCTCGAGCCGGATGACTATGACAACAACTTCCTGCATCAGATGCCCGGAGAAGTATTTTGTCATCTTGTCAACGCCTTCGGCTCCGATCATATTCTCTTCGGCTCCGACAGCCCATGGGGAGACCCGGCGGACACCATCCGCCTGATCCGTTCCATGCCCCTTGAGAAAGCGCAGACGGACGCCATCCTCGGCGGGAATGCCGAAAGGCTGCTCGGCCTGTAACGGACACCATCAAGCAGCGCCCCCGGAATACTCCGGAGGCGCTGTTTCTATTTGATTAACAGGATTATGCAAGCTCGATGATATTGACGGAGTGCGGCTCCAGCGTCAGGCGGAGCTCGCCTTCGCATACGCCCAGCTCCCTGCGCGTGACCTTCACACCCTCGTGATCCACGTCATTATAGGCGTCCTTGCTATCGCCGTTGAGCGTCAGCACGGTAACCTTCGCCGGGGCGGACAGCGGGATGACAATCTCCTGCGCGCTGTCCGGGTGCTTGTTGACGGCGGAGACCGCCATGCCCGGGCGATCGGAGAAGGTCGTCGCCAGCATATCCAGCGTATTCACGCGGACGATATGCCCCTGCTTATGCGGGACATCCATCGTCGGCGTCTCCGTCTGCCAGAGGTCCACGACCGTATCGCCCATGTGATTGACATACAGATCGAAGACATGATAGGTGCTGCGCAGCACGATGCCCTTGTCGTGGCTGTAGATGCAGCCGCGCGTATTGAGGATCGGTGCGAAATTCGCCATGCCGACGATATCGCAGTGCCTGTGCATCGCATTGAGGAAGCAGGCGGTGAAGACCGCGTCCGCCATGGTGTAGGTGCTGTTGATATCGTTCTTATCCCGCGGCGTGATATACTCGGACTTCTCCACGCCCTGACGGATGGTATGGACATTCGGATGATGCCACGAGCGCAGATTCCACTCGTCAAAGGCGATCTTGATCTTCCCGTCCAGCTTGAGCGCGGCGAGCATACCCCTCACCTCATGCACGGAATGATCAATCCTGTCGGTGAACGCCATGCACTGCTCATAGGGCGACGGCGCATTGTTTTCCGGCATCATGTCCCAGTATTCATGGATCGAGATCCAGTCAAGGTGCCTGCCGCAGTGCATGAGCAGATTGAGATTCCACGCCGGGTCGGACAGCGCGGCGGCGCTCAGCTCTGCCGTCGGATCGACATGGGAGATCATCTTCGCCGCCTCGAGCACCAGCCTGCCCCATTCCTCAGAGGACTTCGCGCCGATCTCCCAGAAGCCGTAGTTCTCGTTGCCGATGGACCAGTAGCGCACGGCATGCGGCTGCTCATGTCCGTTGGCAATACGCCACTTCGCATACTTGCCCTCGTTCTCAAGGTTGCAGTATTCGACCCAGTCGCTCATCTCCTCTGCGGTGCCTGTGCCTGCATTGGTGCAGATATACGGCTCGCAGCCGATCTTGCGGCAGAGGGCGACATATTCGTCCGTGCCGAAGGTATTGGGATCCTCCACACGCCACGCTTTGTCAAACATCGGATTGCGCTGCGGGCCGACCGCATCCTTCCAGTGATAGGCGGAGACAAAGCAGCCTCCCGGCCAGCGCAGGATCGGCACCTTGATGCGGCGCATAGCCTCAAGGACGTCGGTGCGGAAGCCATCCTCATCAGACAGAGGATGACCGGGCTGATAGACGCCGCCGTAGATCTGGCGATGGAAATGCTCGATAAAGTGACCGTAAAGCATCTCGCTTCGCTGACCGATGCAGCGCTGAGGGGTGATATTCACGGTAACAGGCATAACACAGCCTCCCTTCTGTTATCCTCAGAATAGCAGATAACCACCCGTATCGCAACACCATTCTGTCCCCAGCGGCACACATAAATGACAATATCTCCTCCGCAGAAAAGCAAAAAACGCCCGCGTCATACAGACGCAGGCGCAGATATTGACTTTACGCAGCACGGCGATTCTTCGTAAAGCGCGCGACCTGCACGCCGACCTCATAGAGCGCAAACATCGGCAGACCGAGCATGATCTGGGAGATGACGTCCGGCGGGGTGAGAATGGCGGCAGCAATAAAGATACCGAAGAAGACGAACTTGCGGTTCCTTGCCAGCCCCTCATAGCTCACAAGGCCCATGCGCGTGGCCATATAGATGGCAACCGGCAATTCAAACACCACGCCGAAGGGCAGGATGAACGACACAAGGAATCCAACATATTTATCAATGGAGAGCATTGGCGTAGCCAGCCCTTCGCCGGAGACAAGGAAGAAGTTGATGGCCAGCTCATACACATAGCGATAGCAGAACGCAACGCCCAGAATGAACAGGAACACCGCAATGAAGAACATGCTCCTGAACAGGCGGATTTCGTTGTCATAGAGCGCAGGCTTGATAAAAAGCCAGATCTGATAGAAGATGAACGGGCTGACGCAGACAATGCCGGCCATGAAGGACACCTTCAGCTGCGTGGTCAGCGCCTCGCTGACCGCGGTATAGATAATCTGGATGCCGCGCGCCTCAATGGGCATCATGATGAAATTCATCAGCGGCTCACACAGAAAATAGAATGCGCCGATAAATCCGACCAGCACCGCAATCACACAGGAGACCACCAGCTTGCGCATCGCCAGCAGATGGGAGAGAATCGGCTGCGCATTGGACACCACGCTCTCGTCATGCGAGCTGACGGTCTTGTTTTCCTTCTTGCTCATATCAAGCTAATCCTTCCAAATGATCATGATAGATTCCGTCCCCTGCGCCAAGGAGCAGCAGGAACAGAAAACGGCGGACGCATGTGGGCGCCCGCCGCGTGAAGATTATTCGCCCTGATTACTTATTTTCGTCGGACTTCTTGTCTTCCGGCTTGAGCTCATCCTTGAATTCGCGGATGCTCTGGCCCAGCGCCTTGCCCACGCCGGCAATCTTGCCGCCGCCGAAGATGACCAGCGCCAGCACGAGGATCAGTACGATTTCCATGGTTCCCAGTCTCATAATAAAATTCCTCCTTAGAGATTTCTCTCTTATTTCCTGAATCAGCTGTTGATTTCCTTTTCGATCCCGCGGACGTCAACTTCCTTCGCGGCGTCCTTGATTTCCTTGTCGATATCGGCCTTCGTCTGTTTAAGATCCTCGCGGATATCCACCGAGCGGATCGTCTCCTTCACATCCTTCTCCACGCCGCGCAGCTCGTCTGCGATCTCGCTGAAGCCGGTTTCCTTGGAGATTTCCTTGATCAGATTGCGGGCATACTTGATGAACCGGCCGATCGCTCTTGCAATCTTCGGCAGATCCTTCGGGCCTACGACAACGAACGCAATCAGCAGGATCAGGATCAGCTCGGTAGCGCCGATATTAAACACGACCATTCCTCCAGATCAAACAATTGCCTGCTTATTATACCTTATTCTCAAACGTTTTGTAAACCGTTTGGAGTATGATAACAATTGTTTGATCAAAATTTAGCGATTATTCTGTTTCTTTTTCACATAATTACAGGTTTTTTATTGAAATGAAATCTATTTTAGCAGACAAAATGATATAATATATTATCTGCAGGACAGCATCCTGCCCATTGCTGCATACATTTTCAGGAGGCACATATGACGACGACATTCCCCGAAGCGCTTTCTTCCATACTCAAGACAAGGAAGATGTCCACTTCTGTGGCTGCCGCAGAGCTCGGGTATTCCAGCAAAACCGCGCTGATCCGCATTCTCAACGGCGAGAGCAAGCCCTCCAGCTATCAGAAATGCATGGACGCCATCATTGCCTCCCCCTCGTTTCAGCTCACTCAGGAAGAAAGGGCATTCCTTGAGCGCGCGCTGCTCATCAGCACGCTGGGGAAGATGACCGTTATCCTCAATAATCTGCTCTACAGGCTGATGCATCCGCAAAAAAACGATGACGCCCCGGCCATGCAGCCTGTCAGCGGCGTCAAGGGCTTCTCAAAGATGGAGGACGTCTTTTCCCACATCTCATCCCTGCATGATATCGAGATCATCATCTTAGGCAAATGCAGCCCCGAGCTGCTGCGCCGCTTTGCGAGCCTGTCGCACAGCAGCGACGTCCACAGCATCCATCACATCATCGCCGTATATCCCGATAACCCGAAGGACTATCTTACCGTCGGCGACACAAGCGACATTCTCTTCTGCCCGGTATATTCCCTCTATACCTTCACGCAGACCAAAGACGTCAACGAATGGTCTTTCCGTACCGGAATCATCTTCATCAGCGGCGTCAATTCACACGGAAGCAGGAAAACGCTGATGCTCACTCCGATGCAGAAGGGCGATTATTACTGTGTGAATGAGCCGGGCGACGGAATTCTGCGCCTGAAGGACAGAATCCTTGAAGACAGCAAGGGCCTGATCCATCCCATCAAGGCCACGCGCAGCTATATGAAGGATCCGTTCCCGCTGAACTACATGGCCTTCATCGATGAATACAAACACATTGAGTATAACCGGGAGATCTACCTGATCAAGCCGGATATTCCCTTCTTCTCCATTTCGCCGGATCTGCTTTATCCCATTATCGTAGAGGCTTTCAAGGGCATCAGCCCTGTCAGTGAGAGCGACCCCGTGATCACCTCTCTCTATCAGATTCAGAAGAGCCGTTACGACAATCTCTTCCATAAAAGGAAGGTCACGCACTTCGTTCTCAGCCGCGAAGCCATGGAGGATTTCGCCCGCACAGGAAAACGGGAGGATCATTTCTTCCTGATCCGGCCCTATACGCCGCAGGAGCGCGTCAGTATCCTGACCACGCTGCTTGTTCATATGCTCAACTGCCCTTATTTCCATATATGGTTTTCCCGCAATCCGGATCTCATTATTGACAAGGAGATCACGGGATATGAGAACTATGCGCTGGCGATCGTCAACCCGGATACGGACTGGAACATTAGCGACAACTATCAGGAAATCCTTCTCCAAAGTAAGAACCTTTCCTCTGCCTTCCGGGATTATTACATGGACGTTATTCTGAAGGACGACGTCTGCTCCCGCGAGGAGAGCATCGCCATCCTGCGTGAGCTGATCGAGATCGCGAAGGCGGCAGAATGATCGGTTTCACCGGCAGCACAGCATACCATCAAAAAGCGCATCTCATTCAGTTACTGAAAGAGATGCGCTTTTTTGTGATGTCCATTTTTTCTGCAGAATCGCAGGCACAGAGACAGAGCGGCACAATTCCCGTCACGATGCCGGTTTCTGTTCAGAATGCCTTCGGCAGATTCCATCGGAAGGCCGTTGCCAGCAGGCGCAGCATCGTGGTGATCGCCCAGCCTATTCCGTAAGCCAGCACGGAGGAAACGCCGAGCCGGACCAGCACAGAGAACACCAGCGCGCCGCAGATCGCCGCGACGGCATACACCCTCTTGCTGAGCACGAAGGGCATCTCCCGGATCAGGACGTCGCGCAGCATGCCGCCGCCGACAGCCGTCACCATGCCCAGCGTCGTGAGCATGAAAATATTCCCACCGAAGCCTGCGTCCAGCCCGATGCGCGCGCCATTCACGGCGAAGACGCCAAGGCCGATCGCGTCAAAGATATTGTTGATTTTCTCAATGTGCTTTTCTTCTTTCAGGAACCGGTCCTTGTTGATCCTCGCGAAGAAGAACACAAGCAGCGCGCAGACCATCGCAAGCAGCACATAATGAAAATTCCCGAAGATGCGCGGCGGAAGATCGCCGATGAGCATATCGCGTATGACGCCGCCGCCCAGCGCCGTGAATATCGCCAGCAGCAGCACGCCGAAGATATCGTTTCGCTTATTGACCGCGACCATCGCGCCCGATACGGCAAACGCCGCCGTGCCGATCCATTCCCCGGCCAGATAGATCCAGTTGATATCCATATCAGTCCTCAGAGGATGCATTCCTCTTCTCATAGTTTTCAAGTCGCCTGAGGAGGAACGCCTCTTCCTCATCGCCCTTGTTTTCCCCGCCCTTGCCGCGCGCATCGCAGATCACCAGCATCACGAACTCCCGCGGGCAGACGGACAGCGCATACATCTTATCCGTGCTGGCCTCCCGCGCATTCCCGTGGAAGCAGGTATGCGCGCGCATATGCAGCCTGCACATATTGATGCAGTACTCCACTGTATCATGATCATAGCCAAGCGGGCGCAGCATCTTCGAGATCAGCGGAACACCGCTGTTCTCATGGCCGACGGACGACCAGTTTCCCTTCTTATTCAGGCAGGTGGACACAGCCTTGCCAAGGTCATGCGTGAGCGCTGCCAGCATGAAGGCCAGCGGATCCGCCGCCTTCTCCCTGACCTTCGCCGCCTCGCTGATGACGAGCATTGTATGCTCAAATGCGTCGCCCTCCGGGTGATAGGCCGGGTTCTGCGGGACGCCGCGCAGCGCAAGCAGCTGCTGAAGATACACCGCGCAGGGATGCTCCTCGCTGACTGCGTCAAAGAACGCCCTCGGCTCCCCGCTCATCAGCGCGCTGCTGATCATAGATCTCGCCTGTTCCGGTGTGATGCTCATTCCAGTTCCCCCTGATCGCCCCGCGCATACGCCGCCGTCAGCACCTGAGAGAGCGCATACCGCGTCTCCCGCTTCCTGCCCGGCAGCCTCGCGCTGAATCCGTCATCGTCCATCGCTGTCACCAGCATATTCTTTTTGATCATCGCGCCGTTCTCATCCATGATTACGACACAGATCTTCCTTTCCCTCTCAAGGGAATACTGCAGAAATCTCCTGATCATGGCTGCGCCTCTTCCTGCTGCGCGCCGACGCGGTAGATCCGGATATCCGGATTCTGATACACCAGTTCATACAGCCCGTCCAGCGCATCCAGATCGACGTCAAAATCCGCGCGCTCATAGTCGCTCACATAGATGTAATCCACATTATAATCGACAAGCAGCTGCTGATTCTCCTCCGGACTCTCATAGAAGCTGCGGCAGGCCCGCGCCTGCGCGCCGTAATCAAGCCCATGGAAGAATACATACAGATCGCTGCCGCAGATGATCTGGCGGCCCGCCAGCGAGGCGACGGGATTGATATGCTGCTGGCCGGTGAGGAAGATGTCGTCCTTTTCCGTGTTTGTCTCAATCCATTTGCCTGCTTCAACGGCATTGCTGCCAAAGAGCTGGTAGCCCGAGACCACCTCACGCGCGATGGACAGCGCGCCGGAGAGCGTGCTCACCGCGATGAACAGCGCGCACAGCAGCCTGCGCCCGCCGAGCCCATCAAGACGCTGCATGATGATCGAGCCGTAATCCGCCGCGAGAATCGCGCCGAACATATACCAGATATAGAAGAGCTTGTTGTTGTCGTACTCATTGGGCTGGAAGAGAATTGTCTCCGCGATGACGAAGATCGCCGTCATGCCCAGCATGATATCCGCATACCCGCGCCGCCTCGCATGCAGGCAGGCGCAGACGATCAGAATAAACGGCAGTCCGACATTCTTCACCCAGAAGAAAAAATACCCGTCGATCATCCCGCGTCCGCCGCTGTTGTTCACCCAGTTGAACTGCAGGCGCAGCGAGCCGCCCTCCACCGTCTGGCGGATGGCATTGCCCAGCAGCTGGGGCAGGGCCAGCACGAGCACAATGCCCAGATACACGCCGGCGCGGCAGAGAATGCCCCTGACCTCCTCCGGCTTCATGATCATCCGGCCGAGCAGATAGCCGCCGGAGAACAGCGCCAGCGCGAGGAAGGAATGCGTATGCACCAGCGGCAGCGCGCTCGCCCAGAGCGCAAGCAGCACCGTCTGGCGCATGGAGCGCGAGCGGGCGGAGGAGATCAGCAGATACAGCGCCGGGATGACCATCGCCCATCCGCCCAGCAGCGCGCGCTGGGGCACCATCAGGTCTGCGATCACGTTGGACCAGCGCAGGTTGACGTCCGGCTGATTGGCCGGCGTCTTATAGTACCCGGTAAAGATCTCCCTGATCTTCTGGAAATTGTCCCTGCCTGCCAGATCAAAATCATACAGGAACCCCAGACCGCCGTTGAGGAAGAAGAGCAGCGCCGCGGCGGCAACCGCCTTCTTCCTGTCGCCCAGCGTCTGATGGGCGAGGATCATATACCCCGTATACGTCAGCGCCATGAGCATCGTGCCCGGCACAACAACCGCCCAGTTCAGCTCCATGCCAAAGAGCAGGAACGTCGTGCTCAGGGAATCCGCCATATACGGATAGGAGAGCGGCGTATTGGCCAGCAGATTATAGCTGGGCGGGAAGGCCATGTCCTTCATCGACGTGATAAACGCCAGATGCATGCACAGGTCGCCATAGGTGGACTGCCCGCACCAATAGGAGCCATCCTCTGCCGGCATGATCATATGCGTATACTGCAGATAGGCGGAGACGACCGTCAGGGGGATGCCCACGGCGGCAATCGCCGCAAGCAGCTCCCGGTCGCCCTCGCTGATGGCGCGCACGCTGCGGCTTTTATCGCGCAGCAGCCAGCATATGCCCGTCAGCGCAAGCAGCAGCACAGCCGCCGCGCCATGCGCAGCGAGCGAAAAACCGAATGCATACGCGCAGATCGCCGGCAGCTGCATCATCAGCAAAAAGCCGAGCGCCATGCCCAGCCATACCCTGACGACAGGGCTCTTGCCCGGCAGCAGCAGACGGATCATCATCACGCCGCTGACCAGATACAACATCAGATAAAGGATCGCCGCCATCGTACATCCCTTTCATGTGACAGATTGATGCGCGCTGCGCCGCTGTACGCAGGCAGAGCGAAGGGCGGAGCCGCGCCCCGCCCATCATAATCGCCCGCCGCCGAAGAACCGGAGGCACGGACGCGCTGTTTATTTTGCCTGATCGCCGTGGATCACCTGAAGCGTCGGCTTGCGCCTGCGTCTGCGCGGAGAATCCTCCGGCTCATCCTGCTCCTCGTTTTCCTCCTGATAGACGCGCACGGGACGGGGAGCCGCCTTCGCCGCAGGGCGCACGACGGTGGTCGCCTGCGGCGCAGTCTTCGCGCTGCTGCTCAGCTGATGCGGGACAGGCATGCGCTGCGCAGTCTCCTGCGGCGCGGAAAGATCCTCGTCCTCCACATCGTCCTCGTCCGCATGCATCTGGCGCATGCCCGAGCCGGCCAGCCGCTGCACGCTGCCCTGCGCGATATCGCTCTTGATACCCGCCAGATCGGAGAGCGCCTGCTCCCTGCGGCGTTTCTCTCCGGAGCGCTCGCGCATCTCACGCGCGGACGCCTCCGTACAGATCGCCTGGCTAAGAAGCATGAGATAATAGCTGCGCGAATACGCAATGATGATCACATCCAGCGCAGCGGTGACAAGGATCATCACCGGCACTGTCCAGAGATTCTCAATCCCCAGCCAAATGGTGCATGCGCACATCACGCACGTCAGCATCAGCGCAAAAATCAGGCTGATCTTCTCGATGCGCTTTGCGCTCCTGCGCAGGGCGAGCGCCGTCCTGTTCGTCAGCTTGATGGCATCCTTATTCTGGCCCATGGTATTCCTCACTTCCCGACGACAGCCAGCAGCAGGTCATGCGCCGCCTGCACGTCGCGCAGGTCGACCGTCTCCGCCGCGCTGTGGATGTAGCGGCAAGGGATGGAAATCACGCCGGAAGGTACGCCGCAGCCCGTCTTCTGGATCGCGCCGGCGTCCGTCCCGCCATAGGGCAGCACCTCGCGCTGCACAGGGATCTCCTTCTCCTTCGCTGTATCAAGCAGCAGGCTCACGACAGATGGCGTGCAGATGAGGCTGCGGTCCATGATCTTGACCGCAGCGCCCTTGCCAAGCGCCATCGGCACATGCTGCTCATGGCCCGGCACATCGCCCACGCCCGTGACGTCCAGCGCGATGCCCATATCCGGCTGCATACTGAAGGCCGCGGCCGCCGCGCCGCGAAGGCCGACCTCCTCCTGCACGGAGAAGACGGCGACAACGTCGTTTTGAATCTCCTTGGGCAGATCCAGCATCACCTGCGCCTGAATGAAGCAGGCAATCCTGTCGTCCATCGCCGGGGAGGCAAGACGATGCGCGCCCAGCTTTGCCATGCGCGGCGCCATCACGGCGATCTCGCCGATCGGCGCAATGGCGAGCGCCTCCTCACGGCTCTCCGCACCGACGTCGATATACAGATGGCGGATCTCCAGCCCATCCTTAACACCCTCATCTGCGCCGACGACGCCCTTCGCGCCGTTTTCAAAGGCGACATGCTCGGCGATCATATTCGCCGGGCGGATGCCGCCCACATTGCATACGCGCAGATAGCCGTTCTCCTGCGCATCCATGACCATCAGGCCGATATGATCCATATGCGAGGAGAGCATGATGCGCTTTCCCTCGCCGCTGCCCTTCTTCACCGCGATCAGGTTGCCCATCACGTCGGTGGTCATGCTGTCCACATGACCCTCGAGCGCCGCGGCGATCACCCCGCGCACACAGCCCTCGCGGCTGGTCGCGCCGTAGGCCGTCAGGATTGATTCAAGGAGCTGCATATTCATACGGTTGCCTCCTGATTGATTTCATCAAGCAGCGCCAGCGTCAGCGCACAGAGCGCATCGACGTCCGACAGCCTGCACACGCTCGCCGGGGAATGGATATACCGGCAGGGCACAGCCATCACAAGGCAGGGAATACCGCCCTGCGCCATATGGATGGGGCCTGCATCCGTGCCGCCCGCCACAAAGCGCTTATACTGCGCGGGGATGCCTCGCGCCTCCGCCGTCTGCATCGCCTTCTCCCGCAGCGCCTTGTCCATGATCGCGCTGCGGTCCATGAGGCTGACCACCGCGCCCTTGCCGCAGGCGGTCACCTGCAGATGCGAAGGTACGTCGCCCATGTCGTTGGCGGTCGTTCCCTCAAGGATGAGCGCCAGATCCGGCTTGACCTTATTGACGGCGATCCTCGCGCCGCGCAGGCCGCATTCCTCCTGCACAGTGAAGACGCAGGTCATGTCGCCGTCGTATGCGCTGTCTGCAAGCGCATGCAGCAGCACAAGGCAGCCCACGCGGTCATCCAGCGCCTTTGCCTTCACAAAGCCGTCGCCGAATTCCGTATATCCGCTGTCAAAGGTCGCGTATGTACCCGGCGGGCAGCGCTTCTCCGCCTCCTCCTTCGAGGATGCGCCGATGTCAATGCTCAGCATATCATAGCCCGGCGCGCGCTCCCTGTCCTCCGCGGTCATCAGGTGCACTGCCTTGAAGCCGATCACACCCGGCACGCGGTCATCGCCCACCAGCACACGGCGCGAGGCGATCACCCGCGGATCCACGCCGCCGACCGGCGCAAAGCGCAGCAGCCCCTCCGCTGTGGCATAACGGATGATGAAGCCCACCTCGTCCATATGCGCGGCGAGCATCACATGCTTTTTCTTTTTATCCCTGCCGGGGCGGTGCGCATAGAGATTGCCCATCGTATCGGCATAGACGCGCGCGCCCTCACAGCCGGCGAGCAGGCGCTCCGCCTCGCCCCTCAGCGCCTCGCGCACCTCATGCTCATGCCCGGAAGGTCCGCGCAGCGCGGTAATCTCACTCAGTAACACAGCGTTTCCTCCCATCCGGCGCGGATACGGCAGAGCGTCTGCGCCAGCAGATGCGCCTGCGCATGGATGACCTCCATATCGCACAGCTCCACCGTCGTATGCATGTATTTGAGCGGAAGGCTCATCAGCGCGCAGGGCACGCCCTCGCATGCAATCTGAATCACCCACGCATCGGTATACGTATTGCCGGGGCACACCTCGTCAATCACCTTCATGCGCAGGCGCTTCGCCTCCTCGCGCAGCAGGCCCGTCAGCTTCTCATGCAGATTCGGCCCGACAGCCAGAGGCGTTGCGTCGATCGGGCAGGTCTGCCCGGGGGCGCAGCCCTCCATCTCGCCGTGCGTCACATCCAGCACGATCGCCATATCCGGCCCGATCCTGTGCGCCGAGGTCTGCGCGCCAAGGGAATCGATCTCCTCCCGAGAGGCGCAGACATAATAGATATCCGCGTCGTGCAGGCGTCCCTGCATCTCCATCGCGCATTCCAGCATGATCGCCGCGCAGGCGCGGTCGTCCATCGTCTTGCCGGCGATATGGCCGCCCATCAGCTCCTGCGTCGGGCCATTCAGCTGCACAGGCGTCCCCGGAGGAACAAGGCGGCGCACCTCCTCCGGCGCAAGGCCGGTATCGATATACAGCTCGTCCGTGGTATAGGCCTTCTTACGCTGGTCCGCCGCAGTGAGGTGCGGCGGCTTTGCGCCGATGACGCCGAACCGCTTTCCCTCCGCTGTGAGGAGCCATACTTCCTGCGCCGGCAGGATCTGCGCCGCCACGCCAAGGGAGATAAAGCGCACGCTGCCGTCCTCCTCCACGGAGGTCGTCATCAGGCTCACCTCGTCAAGATGCGCGCAGAGCATGACCTTAGGGCCCCTGCCCGTGCCGCGCTGCACAGCGGTCATCGAGCCCATGGCGTCGACCTGAGCCTCGTCGCAGTACGGCAGGAAGGCCTCCTTCAGCGCATGGGCGACCTCGGTCTCATTGCCGCTCGTGCCGGGCACAGCGGTGATCCCCCGCAGGAACTGTACGATATCCATGCTCATTCTTCATTCCCCTCGCCTGCATAGTCAAGCGTCTGATTCCCGCATACCTGACGATCCGCAGGGGAGAAATGCATCTGCTCATGCGTATCCTCCGGCGCATAGCTCATCCAGTAGCTGGGCACCTGATGCACATAGCCGCACACGGCGCATTTGTAATAATAGACCTCCATGTCATTCGCTCCTTCTTATGCGATGGGTACGCTGTATATCACAGCCTGGCCTGCAGCACGTGCAGGATCATCTGGCTGTCAAACATCGGCGCAAGGGTGGACTCCTCAATCAGCAGCTTGATCTGCTCCACCGGGGCGACCGCCAGCACGATGGGCACGAGCATGAAGAAGATGAACACCAGCACGACGCCGCGCATCAGGCCGAACACGCCGCCGATCAGCGAGTCCAGATGACGCAGAACGGGCAGCTCAAACACATAGCCGATCAGGTGGATCACGAACGTGAGCACGACATAGCACAGCAGGAAGCAGATCAGATAGCTGAGAATCGAGATGCTCACGCTGACGATCGTCTGGGAGAGCAGCTGGGAGATCGTGATCCCGCTCTGCGTCTGTGCAAAGCGCGTGAGGAACGCGCTCTCAAACGCAGCGGGCAGGTTCGCGCCCTGTATGATCTGCGCCAGCGCGCTGTCGTTCACCTGCGACACAGGCAGAAGCGACAGGCTCAGGTCGCTGATGCGGCTGCCGGCGTCCGTATAATACAGCAGCGTATCCACCAGCGCGCGGTTTCCCTCCAGATAGGCGGAGAGCGTCCCGCTGAAGACGAACGCAAGCACAGCCGATCCGATCAGCGCGGCGACGCTCAATACCCCGGAGATGAACCCGCGGTACAGACCAAACAGCGCGCTGACGGCAATCACAGCAATGATGATGATATCAACGATATTCATGGATACTCCTTCTTGATGCTCAGGTCGGCAGTTCGACGACGTAAATCTCCGACCCGGAGGCGACCACAACGCGGTCCTCCGTGATCATGCCCAGCACGGCGGTCACATTGACCGGCATCGCATAGCTGGTGAACGACGTCTCGCCGTAGCGGCACACATGCACCGCACCGGAGGAGAAGCCATACACCGAGCGGGTGCCCAGCTCCACATCAAAGCACGGGCCCGGCAGATGCAGCACACGGTCCACATTGCCGTACATCAGGCGCACATTGGCAATGTTTGATCCCTCGTTCTGCTCCTGCGCAGGGATCATCAGCTTATACGACATTCCCCGGATTTCCTTGATGCTGTCAAGCGTATAGCCGTAGATCAGCGTCGGATTCATCTGCTCCAGCACGCGGTAGTTGTAATGGGCAATCTGCCGCGTATCCACGACATTGAGCATATTGTCCGCCCAGTAGACGGAGTAGGCGATATGCTCGCCGAGCGAGCTCTTGCCCGTCGCCAGCTTGCCCGGCTGGAAGGTCTGCAGCTCGGTGGATATGACTGTGCCGGTTGTATCCAGCCCGAGCACCCAGAGCAGCTCCGTCTCCTGCGTGCTGGTCGTCGTGGAGGACATGAAGAAGCCCATATCAAGCACCGTCTGATCCTGAATGGTGATGTTGTCGATGATCTGGCCTTCTTCGTTCATCACGCTGATGACGCCGTTATCCGGATCGCCGAGGAACACAGCGGCGTACTTATCGCCGACGCTGGCGAACTGAACGCTGTCGCTCATCCTGTCGTTGAAGATCAGGCGGCCGCGGTTGTTGAGCATATAGATGTCATTGCCGGACCAGGCGATAATGCGCTTCTCTGCGGAGTCATAGTCGGCGTTCGTGCCGATCTGGTAGCTCCACTCGTTGCCGCCGGTCGCCGCCACGCAGTGCAGCGTCGTGCCGTCATAGAAGATGACGCTGTCGCCGAAGGGAACGACATTCTGGCTGAGTGTCGCGCCCACGCGCGTCACACTGCCCACATCGCTCCTGCCCATGCCGGACACCGCATAGGACATCACCATGATGACCAGAAGCGCCAGCGCGCACAGCAGCACAAGCATCCTGAACTGCGCAGAGACGCCCTTCTTTTTTTTCTTTTTCTGCTCGGTCATGCTGTAGCCGCGGTAGGCCCCGCTGGCTCCTGTCACGATCGTGCCTCTCCTCTTCCTTCGATCCATGTATATTCCTTTCGGCGCCGGCGGCGGTTTCCGCCGGCTGTGATACTCCTGCCGCCTAGAACAGCGGCGCACAGCCCCTGCGCGAGAGCAGGCGGCTGATTTCTCCCGCGCTCATGCCGCGCACGCAGATGAGCGCAGCGCCTTTGCCGGCTGCCGATGCGCCGAGCGCGCTGTGCGCGTCGTCGGTATAGATCACCGCATCCGCGGGGATTCCTTCTCTCATCCGCCTCATGGTGTAGCCCATCGCGGACAGATGGACGGCGACATCCTCCAGTCCGTCTTCATACAGAACGTTCATTCCTCCGGCCTTCTTCCCTTTTTCCCAAAGAATCCCCGAAAGAATGTGCTTTCATGCTTACGAAGCCCGGCAAGGCGTATATTCCGCCGCTGAAAATGGATGTTTTCCTCAGTTATCCACTTTTGGAAAACCAACAGCCCCTAAGGATTCCGCGCATTTTGGCAGACACCCCAAAAACCCAGACAAAATCACAGTTTTTGGCCATTTTCCCGCCGAAGACTTTCTTCGTCCCGCTGCCCGGATTCCGGCTTTATCCCCTTGTTGTCCGCGAGTTTTCCACATTTTTATCCACAGATTTGTGGATAACTGTGGATAATGTGGATATCCGAGTGGATAACCCCAAAAAGTTCAGCTATTGCTTGATTTTTTGATTATTCCCTAAAAGTCAGACGTCTTACGTATTATGTGCTGAGCGTACCGCTGCGCACATAATACACCGCATCCTGACGTGCGCCTGCGAGATCGGACAGATCCGTGCAGGTGACAAATGTCTGCACGCGGTCAATACGCTCAATCAGCTGGCGGCGTCTGCCGGGATCCAGCTCGCTCATGACGTCATCGAGCATGAGGATGGGCGCCTCGCCCCTCTCCTGCCACGCCAGCTCCAGCTGTGCGAGCTTGAGGGCGAGCACGGCGCTGCGCTGCTGCCCCTGCGAGGCGAAGGTGCGCGCCTCCCTGCCGTCGATGGCGATGCCGATATCGTCGCGATGGATGCCCACGCTGGTCGTCATCCTGCGCAGATCCTCGCTGCGCGCCGCATGCAGGCGCTCCAGCAGTCGCTCCTTCGGGTTCTCAGAATCGGCTGCCTGCGAGATATACCACAGGCGCAGCGTCTCCCTGCCGTCCGTCAGCGAGGCATGCGCCGACGCGGCATACGCGGACAGACGCTCAATCGCCTCCCGCCGGTTCTGCGCGATGACCGCGCCGCAGTCCGCGAGCTGTTCATCCCAGAGATCCAGCGTCTTTGCCAGCGAGGGATTGCGCGCAATCTCCTTGAGCAGCGCATTGCGCTGGCCAAGCGTCTTTACGGCGCGCTGCAGCGCGTAGAAATACGCCGGACGCAGCTGGGACAGCTGCATATCGATGAATCTGCGCCGCTCGGACGGGCCGCTCTTGACGATCTGCAGATCCTCCGGGGAGAACAGCACGCCGCAGACATGCCCGAACAGCTCGCCGATGCGCTCCGCCTGACGGCTGCCGATGCGCACGGTCTTTTTTTTCTTCTGTGTTTTGTCCAGCAGGATGGTCACCTCATGCGTGCCGTCCTGCTGCGCGGTGAGGATATTGACCTTCGCCGCATTCTCGCCCCAGCGGATGAGCTCCTCATCGCGCGGGGTTCTGTGGCTGCGGCCAAGGCAGCACAAGTGCAGGGCCTCCAGTACATTGGTCTTGCCCTGTGCGTTCGGCCCGGTGAAGACGGTGACGCCCTCGCCGGGCTCGATTACGGCCTGCTCGTAATTTCGAAAATTCTTGAGCCGGATTGACTTGACGCGCATCTCCTTATGCGCCGAAAACGCGCACCGGCAGCACCAGATAGAGGTAGCTGTCGCCTTCCGTCGGGCAGATCACGCACGGGCTGACGTTGGAATTGAAGCGCATGGCGACCTCGTCGTCCGCGACAGCCTTGAGCACGTCGGTGATGTAGCGGATATTGAAGGCGATGGTCAGATCCTTGCCCTCGGTGGTCACAGAAATGCTCTCCTCAACGTCGCCCATCTCGGAATTGGACGTGACGGTCATCATCTCGCCGTCGATGCGGAAGCGGACAAGATTGCTCTTTCCCTCGCGCGCGATCAGGCTCGCGCGGTCAATCGCGCTGGCCAGCTCCGTGCGGTTGATGGTCACCAGCGTCTGCCACTCCTGCGGCAGGATCTGGCGGTAATGGATGAATTCACCCTCAAGCAGGCGCGCGACAATGTGCGTGCCGCCGATATCGAGCTTCACATGGCTGCGGCTGAAGCAGAGCTCGACGTCATCCTCCTTGTCCCCGAGGATCTTGGCGATATCGCCCAGCACCTTGCCGCCGACGACGGCGCTCACGCCGGCCGCCGGGCCGCTGATGGCCTCGCGGCGCATCGCCAGACGGAAGCCGTCCAGCGCGACAACGCGCATCTCATCCGCGCCGATCTCTAGCAGGCATCCGGTGAGGATCGGCCTGCTCTCGTCCACGGCGATGGCAAAGAGGGTATGGCCGATCATATCGCGCAGCATGCTCTGAGGCATCGAGAAGCTCTGGCCCTCCACGCCGGGCAGCTCCGGATACTCCACCGGGTCAAGGCCGGTGATCGTCGTGCGGAAGGACGCGCTGCGGATCGTCGTCTGCAGGCGGTCGCTGATACGGAATTCCACCGTATCGGCAGGAAGCTTGCGCACGATCTCGCACAGCAGCTTGCCGGGGAGAACGACGCGTCCCTCCTCGGCAAATACAGCGGGAATCACCGTCTCAATGCCAAGCGCCAGATCCGTGCAGGTCAGACGCAGGCCTTCATCACAGGACTCAAAGAGAATACCCTCCAGAATCGGCTTCGGGGAGCGGACGGCGAGGGCGCGGCTGACGACGGACAGGCTTGCATTCAGTTCGTTGGTGTCGCAGGTAAAACGCATATCAATCAACCTCCATTGGGTAGTAGCAGAATATACATCAGCAGTAGGAGCCGTAGTGCGGTGGATAACTGGGATAACTGCCAAAAAGCCAAAACACGCCTGACTTTTTGGGTGTGGATAACTCATGGAAAGAGGTGAAGATATCCACGATATTTTCCACAGGACGGTGGATAACTCTTCTGCTTTCCGGGAATGCGGTGTACATAATGCGCCAAGAGCATAAAAGGGCATATTCCTTCATATTCCATATTCTCTCCGAACCCCTTGAAATCCTGCTGCAAGTTGAGCCTTATATAATAAGATGACGTTTTTTGAAACGGGCCGTGTATGGAGCAGAGCACGGGATGAAAGAGCCCTGTTTCTGCGTCTGATCGGGTGAAGGATGGGACATATTGCGTCCATACATCAGACCATTTGGATACTTTTTCGCAGAGATGTTGAGAAATCAAGTGAAATGTGCTATAATTCGGGTTACGAAATGAGAGGTGTATCATGATGGAAAACATCAGAAAGACCAGAAAGCTTCCCGAACAGGTTGCCGACAAGCTGCGGGAGATGATCATACAGGAGGAATTCCGCACGGGGACGAAGCTGCCCGCCGAGGCGGAGCTGATGGCGCGCTTCGGCGTGAGCCGCTCCACCGTGCGCGAGGCGGTCAAGATCCTGCAGACGGAGCATATTGTCGATATCCGTCAGGGGCAGGGCACCTTCCTCTGCGCGATGCCCGGCCTGGCGAAGGATCCGCTTGGTCTTCGCTTTGCCGATCAGAATGAGCTGACCGCGCAGCTGCTGGAGACCAGACTGATCATCGAGCCGAATGTCGCCGCGCTCGCCGCGCAGCGCCGTACGGAGGAGCAGCTTGCCGCGATGAAGGTGCTGCTGGATAAGATGGACAACGCTTATCTGCACGGTGAGGACTATACGCCGTATGATATCGAATTCCATTCGATCATTGCCAAGTGCACCGGCAACGACGTTGTGCAGCGCCTGCTTCCCACGATCCATGAGTCGATTCAGGCGGGCTATCGCCATACCCAGCGCGTGGAGGGCAGCTATCAGCGCGCCAGCCAGTGCCATATGGAGATGTACCGCGGCATCATGGAGCATGACAGCGAGCGGGCGCGCATGGCGGCGCAGCGCCATATGATGCAGACTATGCACGACTCCGGCATCGAGGTGCCGTCCGTGCTGATCAAATAACGGCAAAGAAATCCATCATACAGATCTCCCGCAGAGAACTGCGGGAGATCAATTCCATCTGTCTGTGTGAGGTGAGGAGATCTATGCATATCATCGCCCGTATGAAGAGCGATTTCAAAGAGAAATTCGGCATTCCGCGACAGAGCGGGCTTGTGCCGCAGCTCACATCGAGGATCGTCTTTGAGAAGGAATACAGGAGCAGCGATGCGCTGCGCGGCATTGAGGGGTTCTCCCATCTGTGGCTGATCTGGGAATTCTCTGAGGCGAAGAGGGATACATGGTCGCCCACAGTGCGCCCGCCTCGCCTTGGCGGCAATACACGAATGGGCGTGTTCGCCACGCGTTCACCGTTCCGGCCGAATCCCATCGGCTTGTCCTGTGTGGAGCTGCTCCGTGTGGAATGGGATGCACCGGATGGGCCTGCGCTCGTCGTTGCGGGCGCGGATCTGATGGACGGCACGCCGATTTATGATATCAAGCCCTATCTGCCGTATGTGGACAGCCATCCGCAGGCGCGCGGCGGCTTTGGCTCCGAGCGGGCAGGGTATGCGCTTGATGTGGTCTTCCCCGGTGAACTTGAGGCGCTCATTCCTCAGGAGAAGAGAGAGGGGCTTCGCGGCGTGCTCGCGGGCGATCCCCGGCCGTCCTATCAGGATGATGCGCAGCGGGTATACGGCGTGGCCTTCGCCGGAATGAATGTGAAATTCATGGTGAAGGACGGCGTGCTGACGGTCACAGATGTACAGAAAGAAGAATGAATATAGCAAAGGCTCTCCGGAACGGAGAGCCTTGTTCATTCAGATAGATCTGGAGAATATATGATCCGTATCCCCGCCGTAGTTGACGAGCTCGTCGATTTTTTCATAGCCGTATCTTTCGTAGAAGCCGGTCATATCCGATGGAATATATGCCCGGGTGAAGCCAATAGATCGGGCATAATCCTCCGCAGCGCGGATCATCTGTCCGCTGATGCGCCTGCCGCGATAGGATTCCCCGACAAAGATGGAGCTGATCCATGGAGAATACCGGTTCTCGGGGTAATAGTCCGTATTCATGAGCGTACAGTATCCGGCGATCCGGTCGTGATCGAGCGCGGCGAATACGCTTTCCCAGCCGGTGAATTGATGCTCTCTCATGAGGTATGCCAGATGACCGCCGGCCGCCCATGAGCACTGATCTGCATATGCGATGAGCTCTGCCCAGAGCGGGCTTTCATTTGTGACGCGGATAACGCTGACAGAATCCATGGATTGACCGCCTCCCGATAGATGATGTCATCAGTATAGCAGATACGCAGATGAAGATTCAGAAAGAAACATGCGCCGGAAGAGTGTCTTTCCCTCCCGGCGCATGTTTTCTGATTCAGATGTCGCCGAAGCTCTCGTCCGCCAGGAGCTCCTTGAGCTTCCTGTCCGGGGCAGATTCATCGGTGTCGGGCAGGGTGAGGTCGATATGATCGCCCGGCTCTGTGAGGGTGACGACCTGCGTCTGCGGCGTGCTGCTCATCGAGGCGAAGCGCAGCGCGACGTCGCCGCGGCCCTGGAAGTGCATAGGAATCATGATTCTGGGCTTGACGGTCATGATAAAATAACCCGCGCCTGCATCATACATGCTGCCCTGACGGGGATCGACCGGGAAGAATGCGACGTCAATCGTGCCGACGGGAATCGGCGCGACGCAGTCATAGAAGGCGCGCTCCGCCTTCTCGATCTCCGTAACCGAAGATTCATCACGCCAATGCCAGAGATTCAGATCGCCCGCATGGAAGAGGGATACGCCGGCGACCTCCACAAGGAAGGACACGCCTTCGTCTGTGGAGCCGAAGGCCCGCACATTCACAGGGCCGAAGCTGCGCTCATCGCCCGGTTCCATCCGTATGCCGCGATGGGGCTGGGGCAGGTCGTAGCCCGCGATATAGATTGTCTGGCTGCCGCACAGATCGTAAATGGTCTCGGAAAAATGATCCTCATGTCTGTGAGAGATAAAGACATACAGCTTTCTGAAAGCGCTGAGCGTTTCCTCCTGCGGGAGCTCGCGCCTGTCGCCGCCGTGCTCGCTGGCGTCAAAGAGCATGCCGATATCACCAAGGGCGACGAGGAAGCCGCTCCCCCCAAGATATGTCACAGCGATATCCTTCATGATGCATGCGCTCCTTTCTGGATCACGATGTATGCTGACACCTACATTTTATCCATTTTTTACCACTTGTCAATCCATCCCGCCTGTTTTTCTCCACTTGCACACCATTGATAGATGAATTTAAGGTTGAAATTCGACAAGAATCACCACTTCGTTCGATATTCGTCATCATTATCCTCTATGAAAACCACTGACCGGGAAGAAAAGAAACCGCCGCCCGTCAGGGCGGCGGATAGAACGTATGAAGATCAGAGGACGAAGAATGCGCAGCTGCCGGGGGCAAGGACAACCTCGCCGCTGACCGCCTCGCCGTCAAGGGCCGGGAGCTCGTCGTTCTCGCCAAGGATGAGCGGCTTGCCGTTGAGGGTCATAATACGGCTGCGCATCTTTCCTTCGCCTGCGAGGATGTAGGCCTGCGCTTCATGCGGCAGGGCGACAGTGGTCGCGTCCGTATCAGAATTATTGATCACCAGGAAGACATAGCCGTCCTTGCCGTCCCTGCGGGAGTGGACGTACACATGCGCGCCCTCGCGGATTTCCTCGCCGGAGGCATATACCGTGCCGCCCATCAGGCGATTCCACAGCAGCGCAGCGAAGTAATTCGGCCGCGGCAGGAAGGTGCCGTGCTCCAGGAAGCCATAGGCGGAGGAGGCGAGCGTATTGTGGAAAATGACGCCGTCCGTCACGGTAGCGAACTCGCCGAGTTCGTTGAGTGTACGAAGAACATCGATGTAGGTCGGCGCCCAGGTGTTGCCGCCGCAGCCGGCGTCGCCGGACTCGGTCACCCACATCTGCCCGCCGGGCACATAGCGGTCGCGGCGCGCGACATACTGTCGGGCGCAGTCTGCCGCCACGCGCAGATATTCCTCGCTGGTCGCCTTTTCAACAGGCCAATGGCCGCCCATCGCGGCGCCGCGCTCGGAGACGCCGTTGTAATAATGATAGGAGAAGACGTCCATCTTTGCCTTGTTTTCGCCGAGCAGCTCCTCGGTGGAGACCATCTTAAGAGCGGAGGCGATGCCGCCGCCGACCTGATCCCTGCCGCCCATGTTGATATGGATATCGCCGACGGTGCAGGGACCGACAAAGAGGCAGTCCGGATAGTTTTCCTTCAGCCACAGGCCGAAGATGTCATGATCGCGGGCGTGGTCCTCGGCGCTGTAGCCGTGCGGCAGGCCGCTCATCGCCATCATATTGGGCTCGTTGGTGAATTCCGCCGCATCGATCGGCACGCCGTACGCCGCGGAGAAGGCAAAGAGCTGCTTGGCCTGATCGAGCGGATAGGGCTCGTCTGCGGCGTGGACGCCGGGGCAGTTGGTCATGGAGACCAGCAGCTTGCCGCCGACAGCCTTGACGAATTCCAGCACGCCGATCCACTGCTCGCGGGTCAGAAGATTCTGGAAACCCTCGGGGATCTTTCCGCCGGTGTGGCCATCCAGATCGTAGTAAGTCTTGTTCGCCCATGTGCCGGAAATGCGGACCCATGCCGTGCCAAGATCCTTGGCCAGCTTGCGCAGGCGCGGGTTATACAGGTCGATCGCGTCGTACCACTGCTGCAGGTTGCCCATGTCGCGCCAGTCGCTGATCACGGGGAATTCTTCCGTGCCGTCCACCTGCGCGTCAGTATAGGCCTTCCAGAAGGTGCCGCCGGTGACTTCGGTCATCTCGATATTGTAGGAAATAAGGCGCTCGTCAATCGTGCGCAGGGGCGTCAGTCCGCCGGCTGCAAGGGTGATAAACTGTGCCATAGCGATTCATCCTTTCGTGCATAGGTTGATGTCCGCATTATAACATAAGGAAAAATGAAAACAGAAGAATATATAAAGAACGGACTGAATCAGATAAAAATGATACGACTGAGGATTGATTATCGTATCTCTACTCTCAGGAGACAGGGCGCTGCTTCAGCTGTGATATGATATAGTCATCCAAAGAAGAGAAAGAGGTGCGGGTGATGAAGAAGATGATGGTTATGATCCTGCTGGTTCTGGCATTGGCGGCGCTGTATGTTTCCGCCTTTGCGGCGAAGGATGCTGTGATCTCTGACGCTGAGGTTGTTGAGATCACAGCGCAGCCGACACCCGTGCCGTCCCTCTCTCCGTTCCGTACGCCCGTACCGACCCCCTCGCCTTCTATCACGCCGTCCCCGTCCATATAAGGCGGCGGGAATGAACTGAAGCTGCATATCCGGCATGCATCCGGGGTTCTGCCCTGAGATGCATGCCTTTTTTGCCGTCGCAGACAATGCTCATCATTGATGAATGGATGGATTTGCTGTTATCCACAGATCGGAAATCAATGTGGATAAATGTATTCTTTGCGTCAGTTTTTTCTTGTGTCGGCGCGCGGTCGATGCTACAATCATAGGCATGTTCAATACCAATGAGTCGGCGGGCAGCCGGCTGTGATGGAGGAAATGCATATGAAACAGAAGAAGCCTGTTCTGTATACAGAGCTGGCGTATGTGCTTGGCATGCTCCTGCTTGCGCTGGGGACGGCATTGATGGAGCTTGCGGATTTCGGTATGTCCATGGTGGTCGCCCCGGCGTATCTGCTGCATCTGAAGCTGTCGCCCGCGCTCCCGTTCTTCAGCTTCGGCATGGCGGAATATCTGCTTCAGGGCGTTCTGCTCCTGCTGCTCATTCTGCTCATGCGAAGGGTGCGGCTGTATTATTTCTTTTCCTTTGTGACGGCTGTGCTTTATGGCCTGACGCTGGATGCCTGCATTGCGCTCTGCTCCGGGCTGCCGGGCGGCGGCTTTGCGCTGCGCGCGGTCTATTATGTGCTGGGTATGGTGGTCTGCTCCATGGGCGTGGCGCTCTTCCTGATGACGTATATCGCGCCGGAGGTGTATGAGCTGCTGGTCAAGGAGCTCTCTGCAAAGTGGCGCATGGACGTGGGCAGGGTGAAGACCGGATATGACTGCACGAGCTGCCTTGTGTCGGTGATCATGTCCTTCATGTTCTTCGGCTTTGGTCATTTTGAGGGCGTCAAGGCGGGCACAATCCTCTGCGCGCTGGTCAACGGCACGATGATCTCCGCGATCGCGGGAGCGATCACTGCGCGCTTTGAGATGAAGGATGCGCTGCCGCTTCGCCGCTTCTTCGAGCGATAATACAAGGGGGTACATATATGGCATTCAGTGCGAACAGCTCGTTTCTGTATGGAATCGCTGTGCTGGTCATCATCTTTGTGCTGGCGCAGTCGGTATTCTTTCTTGTCCGTGCATACAGGCGCGGCGTGGAGATGGGGATGGCGAAGGAGAAGCTGCGCAGGGTGATGATCTCCTCGGCCGTCTTCACTGTTGCGCCGGCGGTATCGATCCTGCTGGGCGTGGTTACGCTCTCCAAGTTCCTTGGGATCCCGCTGCCGTGGATCCGCATGAGCGTCATCGGCGCGCTGACGTATGAGCTGCCCGCGGCCTCCTCCACGGCGAAGGCGCTGGGCGTCTCCCTGTCCGAGATGGTGACCGATCCGAAGGTCTATACCGCCATCGCGTGGGTCATGACGCTGGGCATCATGCCCAGCATTCTCCTGCCGCCTGTGCTGATGAAGAAGATCCGCGGCGGCGTGGTGAAGCTGCGCAGCAGGGATGAAAAATGGGGCGATCTGTTCATGACCTCCATGTTCCTTGGTATGATCTCTGCGTTCCTTGGCATGGTCTTCGCCGATGTGGGCAAGGGCGCGGCCGGCCTGATCCCGATTCTGGTGCTGCTGTGCTCGGCGGCGCTGATGGGCGTGTGCGGCCTGCTGATCAAAAAGAAGAACATGCAGTGGCTGGAGACCTATGCGATGTCGATCTCGATGATCGGCGCCATGGTCTTTGCGGTCGTCATCGCGCCGCTGCTGTCCTGACGACGGGGGAAGGAGGAGTTCATTCATGAAGGATTATATGAAGGATACCGACCGGTACGGCAAGATCTGGATCATCACCGCAGCGGTCATCGTTGCGATGGTGCCTGCGGCGATCTGCATCCGGTACAATGCATGGCCGGAGCTGACCGCCGTCCTTAAGGGGCTGATGGGCGTCGCGCCGATCTTCTGGACGGTCGGCGTGATCGAGGTCATCACCTATACGCCCATGCTCGGCGTGGGCGGCACCTATCTGGCCTTTGTCACCGGCAACCTCACCAGCCTCAAGGCGCCCAGCGCGCTCAGCGCCATGGAGTCCATGGGCGTCAGGCCCGGCAGCGAGGAGGGAGAGGTCATCTCCACCATCGCCATCGCCGTCAGCTCGATTGTCACCACGCTGGTGATTGCCGTGGGCGTGTGCCTGCTGACGCTGATCGCGCCGCTGCTTAATTCGCCCGTGCTCAAGCCTGCGTTTGACAATATTCTGCCGGCGCTTTTCGGCGGCCTCGGCGTCGTCTATATCAGCAAGAACTGGAAGCTCTCCGTCGCGCCGCTGCTGTTCATGATTGCGCTGTTCCTTGCGGTGCCGTCCCTTGCGTCCTCCGTGGGCGTGCTGGTGCCGGTCGGCGTGATCATCGCGCTGATCGCCGCGCGCGTGATGTATAAGAAAGGAATGGTGTAAGCGATGGCTGTGCTGCTTCTTGCCCTTGCGGCTTTTGCCGCGGTGATCATCGTGCGTACGCTCCGCTTCGTGCCCGCGCCGCAGGAGCCGGTCAGCCCCATTCCGGCGGAGCCGGACAGGGAGCGAATCGTGCGCAATATGCAGGATATGATCCGCTGCCGCACGGTCTCCGGCAGGGACTGGTCAAAGGTTGACGAGCCTGAGTTTGAAAAGTTCCGCGCGCTCCTGAAGGAGCGGTATCCGAATGTGCACAGAGCATTTACGCTCGAGCGCGTCGGCCGCACGGGGCTCTTGTATCACATGGCGGGCCGTTCCGCTGCAAAGCCCTCTGTGCTCATGGCGCATTACGACGTGGTGCCGGTCAATGAAGAGGGATGGACAAAGCCGCCGTTTGACGCGGTGATCGAGGATGGCTGCATCTGGGGGCGCGGGACGCTGGATACCAAGGGCACGCTGCTGGGCGTCCTTGAGGCGCTGGAAGCGCTGCTTAGCGACGGCTTTGTGCCGGAGAATGATCTGTATCTCTCCTTCTCCGGCGAGGAGGAGGTGGACGGCGCCTCCTGCCCGCAGATTGTTGAGCGGCTCCGGGAGCTGGGCGTCACGCCTGCTCTGGTTGTGGACGAGGGCGGCGCGGTCGTCAGCAAGGTGTTCCCCGGCGTGTCTGCGCCGTGCGCTGTGGTCGGCGTCGCGGAGAAGGGATTTGCCAACTTCAGATTTTCCCTGAATACCCCGGGCGGGCATGCATCCACACCGCCGGTGAAGACGGCGCTCGGGCAGCTCAGCCGTGCGGTGGTGAATATTGAGAAGCACCCCTTTGCGGGCAGACTCACGCCGCCCGCCGCGGGCCTGTTTGATACGCTGGGCCGTCATTCGTCCTTCCTTTACAGGATGATCTTCGCCAATCTCTGGTGCTTCAGGCCGGTGCTCAATCTCTATTGCCGCCTCTCCGGCGGCGAGCTCAACGCGCTCATGCGCACGACGGTTGCCGTCACGCGCTTTGAGGGCAGCGACGCATACAATGTGCTTCCGCCCAGCGCGAGCTTCGGCGTCAATCTGCGCCTGCTCGGCGGAGAGACGGTCGAGTCTGCGAAGGCGTATCTTACCTCTGTGATCAGAAATCCGGAGATCACCTGCGAGGTGATCAGCGGCATGAACCCGTCCATCAGCTCCCCTGCGCAGGGCGAGGGATGGGACAAGCTCTGCGCCGCGATCCGCAGGACATGGCCGGAGGCGATTGTCTCGCCGTATCTGATGATGGCCTGCAGCGATTCGCGCCACTACTGCAGCATCACGGACAAGGTCTATCGCTTCACGCCGATGTTTCTGAGCAAGGAAGAGCGCGCGATGATCCACGGCAACGACGAGCGTGTGCCGATCGATACGCTGGTGAAGACGGTGCAGTTCTACATCCGCCTGATCACCACGCTGTAAAAGAGAAAAGCAAGAGCCGCTCCTGCATCGCAGGAGCGGCTGATTCTATGTGACGGAACATGGCGCGAAGCGTCGTGCAGCCGGGTATGGCCTGTCTTATCGCCCGAACAGATTCTCCGTGGTCACGCCGCGGATATGGCGCGCGTCGCCCAGAAGTTCGAAATTCGGCGAGGCGAGGACGCCCTCCTCATCCGGCAGACGAAGAATCGTGACTGCCGTGAAGTCCGGCGGCATCGCATTGCAGACAAAGGGGAAGGGCAGGTTAAACAGATGGCTGAGCATCGCGGAGGAGGAACCGCCGTGGCTGAAGATCGCAATCGTGCCGCCGGCGCTGCCCCGCACGCGGTAATAAAGCCCCTCGCGGGCATAACCCAGCGTCAGCAGGAAGGCGTCCAGCTTGTCTGCGATCATGCGCACATGTGTCGTTGCGGTATTGCGGCTGAAATAGGGCGAGTCACCCCAGCCGCTGTCAAGCAGGCTCTGCTGCGCGGCGACCATATCCTCCGCGATCATCCATGGCTGCCCGCCGTGGGCGATGGGCTCGCCGTCTGCGGAGCCCCACCAGATCTCGCGCATGAAGTCATGCTGCGTGACGGGCAGAGAAAGCAGCTGCGCGGTATGCTCCGCCGTTTCCCTTGCGCGTCCGCTGGAGGAAGCGTGGATCTGTGTGATTCCTTCATCCTTCAGGCGCTCGGCGGCGGCCTGCGCCTGAAGATGCCCCAGATCCGTCAGGCAGTCCTTCTCATAATTAGGGTGACCGTGGCGTACGAAGATGATCCTCATTGGCGTCCTCCTGTCTGCTCTGAGGGGGGATGCAGCCTGTCAATCACCGCCAAGACCGACGTCCAGCAGGATAAAGTCCTTATCCTCGTCGCCCTCGGCCATGCGGATTTCGATGGTATGCGGGCCCTTGCCAATGCGCAGCAGCTGCGTGACGGGGTAGCCCCATGCCTTCTCATCATGCCCGCGCAGGGTCGTGCGCAGCACGCCGTCCACATAGACCTCCGCGCTGCCGCATTTCTTGTTGTTCTCCTGCCGGTTGACGAGGGTGATGACGCTGGCGTTCGTGGTGAAGACGAAGGGCTCGCTGCCGCCGCGATTGCCCCAGTGACGCCAGCCCTTATTATAGGTATAGCAGCGCCCTGCGGCGGAGGGGAAGGAGCCCTCGCTGACGATCGCGGGATCGCCCTTGCGCAGATTCACAAGGCGCGCAAGGTCCGCGCTGCAGACCGGCTCCTGAGGAATCGTGTGCGGCTGCGCCGGGGTATCCGCCGCAGCAGCATAGAGGCGGTCGATCATCCGCGCGATGAAGGCGTGACCCTCGTTGTTGGGGTGAGCGTAGTCGCTGGAGTAATCCTCCCATTTCATGTTTCCGGTTTTCAGCTGCGGCGTGATCGCGTCGCTGACGGAGATCATGCCCAGATCATAGTGCGCGCCGATCTTCTGCATATGCGGCTGCGCGGTGTAGCCGTTGTGCAGCACGGTGAAGATCAGCACGACGGCGGGCTGGGATTCGCTCTCCAGCAGGCGGCGCACGAGGGATTCATAGGCCATCTGCGCGTCTGCGTCGTTGGCGTCGTTCACGGCGAATTCCACGAAGACGACATCCGGCGCATGGGCGATCACATCGTCATAGGATCTGGTGACGCCCAGCAGCGACGGCGTGCCGGAGATGCCCGCGTTGATATAGCGCAGCTGCTGCGCATCGGGCATGAACCGGGCAGCGAAATGCTGCGCGGCGAGCGCCGCATAGCAGCCCGTCTCCTGCGGGACGGCGAGCGCGCCCTCGGTGATGGAGCCGCCGATGAAGGCGACGGTCACCTCTTCGCCCGCGCGGGCCTTGTCGATTGCCCTGTGAATGCGCTGCGTATTGCCGATGGAGACAAGGCCGGCCTGCTCCATTTCGCTTGTGAAGAGGGGCTGTTCGGCCGCCCCGGCGGAAAGAAAGACCATACCGCTGAGCGCGAGACCCAGCGCACGGACAAACATACGTTTCATTGTCATTCTCCTTTGGTAAGGTATGGTTTATCATAGCACACCGGAATTTGGAGCGCAAGGGATGCAGGCAGTGCAGAGACTGTATGAGGCAAAGTTGGATCATTCTGTCTGATGAACCGGACCGGCATGCGCTGCGCATTCCGCTCGCCTGCGGATAGAGCTAATGATCCGCAATCAAAAAACGGATCCGCCCGTGCGGATCCGTCTGATCGGACAGAGAGTCAGCGGCGCTTCTGCCGCGCCTGCATGAATGCAGGCAGCGCAGCAAGCCCCTCCTCGGTCACCGGGCGCACCCACCTGCCGGAGTACATATGCCGCTGCATCAGCACGAAGCGGATGGGCTCGTCCATATAGCAGCAGGCGAAGATCGCAAGATACGGCGCCTTGAAAACAAGCCCGGCGGTGCAGACGCAGGGCAGCACCAGCAGATACATGAAAATGATCTCCATCACGGTGCCCGTGGTGGCGTCGCCTGCGGAGCGGTAGGTATCGTTCTGCGTCCAGTTGCACAGGCGGATGACGGCGGCGACGCAGTAGATGATCAGCATGCCGCGCCCGATGCGCAGGGACTCGCCGGAGAGGCTCATCGCCGTGAGGATGGGCTGATGCGCGCCGAGGATCACAAGGCAGACGATGAAGATGCAGCCGCCGCAGAGGAAGACCATGCGCTTCGCCCGCTCGTAGGCGGTCTCCAATTCGCCGGAGCCCACACACGTGCCCACCAGAACGGAGGAGGCATTGGAGAAGCCGCTGAAGAAGCCGATGATCAGGCCCTCAAGCGTGCGGAAGACGGCGGTCGCCGCGATGGCCTGCTCGCTCTGGCGGCCGAGCACCATGTTGATGATCATGTTTGCCACGCCGATCATCACCTCATTGCAGATGATCGGGAAGCAGCGCAGAAAATACAGCTTCAGCGCAGAGCGCGTCCAGCGGAAATGGCGGCGGAAATGGAACAGATACGGATAGCCCTGCATCCTTGCGAGGATGAGTACGACGGAGGCATTGACCACCGCGGCAAAGACTGTCGACAGCGCCGCGCCGCGCACACCCATCGCAGGAAGGCCGAATCTTCCATAGATCAGCAGCCAGTTGAAGACGATATTCGTCAGCACGGAGGCGACCGCCGCATAGAAGGGAATGCGCACCCGCTCCGTGGAGCGCAGCAGCGCGCTCATCGCCATGGAGAGGATCTGCAGCGGATAGGCAAAGCCCACGATGCGAAGATAGCTCACGCCGATTGCCTGAATGGAGGTCTTGTCGGTGTATACGCGCATGACCCACTGCGGGAAGAGCAGAGCCATGCAGGCAAACAGCGCAGCGACCAGCATCATGAAAAAGAGCGTGATACCGTAGGAACGGTCGATGCCGTCGTCGTCCTTCGCCCCGTAGTACTGGGAGAAGAAGAGCATGCCGCCGCCGACAAAGCCCCAATAGCCGCTGAACATCAGCGAGGAGAACTGCGCGCACAGGCCGACCGCGCCGACCGTCGTCTCGCCCAGCGATGCGATCATCATCGTATCGACCATGGATCCTGTGGTTGTCAGCAGATTCTGCAGGGCGACGGGGATGGCGATCACCGCGACGCTGCGCAGGAATTCCTTCCACGGGAAGGGGGCTGTACGCTGCATATAAAGATACCTCCGGTGTGCTTCTGTTTGATCCGATGTGCGGGAAGACGCCCCTATGATAGCATACAGGAATGCCGCGGGCAATACAAAAGGAGGGTCTTTACACATTTTGAAGGCTTACGCCGCAAAAGGAAATCGTCCCCCGGCAAAGGCCGGAGGACGATTGGCGGATATGATCAGCGGACGGAGAATTCCGTCACGCGCATGACGGCCTGTGTTTCCTTCCGGCAGGCGGCGTATAGGCCGATGACTGTGCCGGTGAAGCTGCGGCCCATGAACTCCGTGGCGACAAAGCGCGTGGAGACCTGACCAAGCGTTTTGTACGATCCGTCTTCCATGTATTCAAAGACGTACTTTTCCTTGTCGCTGCGCATGCGCAGCCGGAGCTCCGTCACGCAGACGGGCTTCTGCGCGGCGATGTGCGTGACGTCCTCGGCCTGCAGCGTCAGCGTCAGCATGCCGCCATAGCCGTATGTGCAGGCAATGTGGAAGCGGCTGTCCAGCCGCACGGCGAGGCCAGCCTCGTCGCCCTCCTGCTGCGGCTTGAAGGTAAACGCCGCCTCCATCGTGCAGTCAAAATCCGTCGGGCGCACGGCGGCGAATGTCGGGCAGCAGTCAAGCAGAGTCTGCGTGCAGGGGCGCAGCAGCATCGCACCGGGGACGCGCGCGTGGCGGGCGTCATCCGTCTGCCGCAGGAAGATCCACTCCGGCTCCCAGTCCGTCCTTGTCATGTCTGCGATGAACGGCGCGGGCGGGTTCTGCGCGGCGGAGATGGGGCCGTCTTCTATGATGACTGCCTTGCGGTCATGGCCGCATACCGGCCAGCCATTCTGCCAGACGACGGGCGTGAGGAAGGTCTCGCGCCCTAAATGCGTCATCGTGCGGCGGGCAAGGCGGATGCCCAGATGCACAGCCCACCAGTTGCCCTGCGCGTCCTCGAACAGATCCGCATGGCCGGAGCACTGCACCTGCCACGATGGATCGCACATGTTGGTCAGGATGGGATTGTGCGGGCAGCTCTCATACGGACCCCACAGGCTGCGGCTGCGCGCGATGGCGGCCATGTGGGTGTAGTAGGTACCGCCCTCCGCGACGAGCAGATAATACCAGCCGCCGATATGATAGACATGGGGCGCCTCAAGGAAGTGCGCGCCTGTGCCCTGCCAGAGCATGCTGCGCTTGCCGATGATGCGGCCCGTGGCGACGTCGATCTCCTGCATGGAGATCATCTCCTGCTCCGGGTCGAGGCGGTCGTTGGTGCAGTAATAGGCATGCCCGTCCTCAAAGTAGAGCGAGGGATCGATGCCGCCGATCTCCGGCAGCCAGACGGGCGAGGACCATACGCCCGCGGGATCCTCCGCCGTGACGATGAAATTGCCGTACTTTTCCAGCGTGGCGGTGACGTAGAACAGCCCGCCGTGATAGCGGATGGTCGGCGCCCATACGCCGCCGGAGTCGCCCACGCCGAGCAGAGGGAATTCCCCGGCGCGCTGGAGGCAGTTGCCGATATGCGTCCAGTTCACCAGATCCCGGCTGTGATAGATGGGGAGCCCGGGGAAGTACTCGAATGAGCTGACCACCAGATAGTAGTCCCCGCCGACGCGGCAGATGCTCGGGTCCGGGTGGAAGCCCCGGAGAATGGGATTTTCATACTGCATAGTCTTGCCTCCGGCTGTCGTTTGCTGTCAGGGGTTTGTCCACGTCAGGGTGAAGGTGCGGGGCTCAAAGCCCTCGGTATGGATCGTGACGTCCGTGATGCCGGGCTTCGTCCCGGCCTGCACGAGGATAAGCAGATGGCCGTTGTGCAGCGTGGTCTGCGTCTTTTCAAACGGCTCCAGCGACCACGGGTCGCCGTTGTCCATGATGACCTTCGCCTCCGCGCCGGAGAGCTCCGCGCGCACAGCCCTGTCCTCGAGCATATAGCGCACGCCGTGCGCGTCCTCGAGCAGCAGGTCGATCATCGCAACGCTGTGCCCGTCCGCCGGGATCTGCGTGCGGTCACAGACGGCTTTAAGCGTCACGGCCTCGTGATCGGTATAGAGGATATCTTCGCAGACCTTCAGCCCGCTCCTGTAGCCGACGGCGCGGAGCATGCCCGGGATGTACGGCAGATAGAAATGAACCATGCCGTCCGGGAAGTCCGCAAGGCGGGCTGTGCGCACGGTCTGGCTGTTCTGATAGAGCTCGACCCTGTCGCAGTTGGTCATCGCGGCAACGTGCAGCACCTTCTCAAAGCAGCGGTACTTCCAGTGTGCGCGCATCTGCGGGAAGCCCCAGAAGCCGCGCGCGCCGTCCCATGGGTCGGCCTCGTCATAAACGCAGAGCTTGAGTACGGGCTCCTTCTTGAAGTGAGAGGCGCAGTACCATGCGCGCAGCTTCCAGTCGGCGGTGGAATCCAGCGGGTTGCCCGTCCATCCGCGCTGCGGCCACATCGTGCTCTCGCCCAGATAGTCCACGCCGGCCCAGAGGATCGCGCCGCAGACCCAGTCATACCGCTTCACAATGGCGTAGGGATTTTCCGGGCTGACCTGCACGTTGTTCATCGTGCGCTCGTCCATGCGGTAATACATGCGCACCTCCGAGCCGATAATGGGTTTGAGCATGCCGGCCTCGCGCAGCTTCTCATAGAACTGCTCCATGTAGTTGCCGCAGAAGACGTCCACAATCTCGGCGTACCGCTTCGCCGCGGCGATCCTCTGCCCGAGGGGCGTGAGGTCGTTGTATTCCGGCAGGCAGAAGCCGATGAGCACGGCGGTTACCGCGCGCGTCGGGTCGAGGCGGCGCACATGATCGCACAGCGTTTTCAGGCACTGATAGAACAGCTCGGAATACTGATGACCGACCTCGTTGCCCACGCTCCAGAGGATAATAGAGGGATGACAGCGGTCGCGGCGGACCATGGCCTCTGCATCCTGCAGGTGCCACTGATCATACAGCCGGTCATAGTACATATTGCTGCGGCTCCACTTGTCGTAGAGCTCGTCCACGACGAGGAAGCCCATCTCGTCGCACAGGTCGTAGACCTCCTCCGCCATCGGGTTATGTGATGCGCGGATGGTGTTGACGCCCATGCGCTTGAGCGCGGCAAGCCGCCTGCGCCAGATCTCGACCGGGACAGCTGCGCCGACGGCGCCGCCGTCGTGATGCAGGTTGACGCCCCAGATCTTGGTCTTCACGCCGTTGAGAATAAAGCCGTCTTCGCTGTCAAAGACCGCGCTGCGCACGCCGAAGCGCACCATATGCTCATCCCCGCCCAGCGTCAGGCGCAGGGTATAGAGGTTCGGCGTATCGGGCGACCAGAGGCGCGGCTTCTCCATGGAGAAGGCAAACGCCGTCACAGGCAGCGCGGGCAGCGTCTGCTCATAGACGACCGCGCCGTCCGCGCCGCAGACCTGTGCATGCAGCGCCATGCCCTCCGCGCCCTCGGTTTCCACGGCGATCTGCACGTCTGCGCGCACGCAGCGTATGCCTGCGACGTCCGGGATATCGCCCGCCGGGCCGCCCATGACAGGATGCGCCATGACGGACACGCCGTCGTGTGCGATGCGCGCGCCGTCGTCCACCAGCAGCCATACCTTGCGGTAGACGCCCGCGCCGGAATACCAGCGGTCGCCGCCGGCATTATAGGAGGTATCGCCTTCGGGGCGGCTGTTGTCAACGCGCACGGCGAGCAGATTCTCTCCGCCGATGCGCAGCGCCTGCGTCATGTTGCACAGCACGGGGACATAGCCGTACGGCCTGCCGCCGATGCGCTGACCATTGAGATACACCTCGCTGAAGCGCTGTATGCCGTCAAAGAGCACGCGCACGGTCTTCCCCGCCCATTCTGCGGGCGCGGTGAAGCGCAGGCGGTATACGCCCACATGCTCGCGGGGGAAGAAGCCCTGCGACGCCCCGCCGGGGGCATCCTCGCGTCGCGTCTGGCGGATCTGCCAGTCGTGCGGCAGCGTCACAGGCTCAAACGCGCTGTCGTCATAGTCCTCGCAGACGGCGCGGCCGTCCTTGGTCAGGGCAAAGCGCCAGCCCTGCATAAAGGGAATGCGGTTCATATCCATCCGTCTGTTTCCTCCGTATGCTGTGTCCGGTTATTGATCTGTTCTCGCCTGTATGACGGCGAAGAGCTCGTCGTTATCCATATGGTTCTCCGTATTGAGGAGGAGCATGATGCCGGCGTTATCCGGCGAGTCGGTGAACTGGCGCTGCCACTGGTAGTAGTGCGGCCCGTCGCCATGCACGCGCAGCACGCCCATCAGCACGCCCATCATCCATGCGGACTGCTTGACGTCGGCCTGGCAGTCGTTGGCGTAGAAGAGACGCCACTTGCCATGCTCGCGTTCGCGCATGGCGCGGTCTGCGGCGAAATAGGCGGTGCGGCTCCTTCCGGCGAGGATAAAGGCGTTCAGCCAGTCCTCCTCAATCGCGGCGAGAAGGCTGTCCATCGCCAGCAGGGAGCCTTCGTAGGTGCGCGCGAGCAGCCTGGCCTGCATCATGATGCTGTCCTCAAAGAGCGTCCTGCCCGGGCCGGTCATGCCGGTGAGCGCCGCCTCGCATTCGCGCAGCAGTTCGCTGTAGCCTGCGGCGGCCTGTTCGCACTTCGCCCTGTACCAGAGGATCTGCTCGCTGAGCGTCGGCGCGTCGATTGCCCAGCGCATGCCGTCCGCTGGCTCATTCGCGTTCCTGATATACTGGGAGACGAGCATGCGCGCGCAGTGATTGGCGAACTGCTCGCCCGCGCGGTCGTCCTCGTGACCGCCGTAGAAGACCGCATGGTCGTAGTAGCTGCGGATACAGGCGGCTGCCTTCTCTGCGTTCTCCGGACCATAGGCGCGTGTGCAGTATGCAGCCAGATGCGCCTGCGGGTCGGCGTCGCCGTCGCGCCAGAGCGCAGCGATGAAGTCAAGCGTATACACATGGGGCTTGATGTTGGAGCAGTTGATGATCCAGTAGTCCTTCACGCCGTGGGCGAGGGCCTTCGTGAGCTCGCTGCGCACGAAGGACGGCGGATTGGGCAGCATGGTCATGTGGCTGGCGGCCTGCAGATCATAGAAGGAGGCATGATAATACAGGCCGTGCGCGGCGCTGTCGCCCGGCGCGGGCAGCGCGGGGACGCGCGGATTGTGGTTATTCTGCCTGCGGGAGACCATCTTGCCAAAGCCGTTGTCTGCCCAGATGCGGATGATCTCGTCCGGCAGGTCGATGTATCCGTCGCGGCAGAGCTCCATGACCTCGCCGTAGAGGTTGGTGCAGCAGGGCGCGCCGGGGACAATCTCCTGCACCATGTCATACTGCCTGCGGATCAGGCAGGAGATCAGCGCGCCGCGGGCCTGCGGGGTGTCGTAGCTGGGGTCGTCCGCCCAGAAGGGGCAGTCGCCCTGACCACGGAAACCGAGATTATAGACGGTGTTCGTGTCCTTCTGCAGCTCGATGGCCTCGCGCCAGAGCCCCTCGAACAGATCGGGGTGCTCGGAGTAGGCGGGGTTCAGCTCCGGATAGGCGCGGCGGAACATGACCGCGCCCAGCGGCTCCGCGTGATGATGGGTGATGTACAGGCCGTAGGAAGCCGCCAGATCGTGATACTTGTGTGCGTTGCTGTCCGTGCCGGGGACAACCAGATTGCCGCCCAGACGCAGCAGCGCCTCAAACGCCATCTCCCACGGCTTATCCTTGCTGCCGTCCAGCGACCATGCGTGCAGCAGCACCTCGTCGTTGATGAACCAGCCCCTGTAGCGGACGGCATAGCGCGGGCTGTCCGTATCCCCGCAGGGGATGGAGACCGTACCGGTCTGCTTCATCGGCTGGTCGTTGAAGAACCAGAAGGGATCAACGCCCAGCGCATCGGCCGAGAGATGGATCAGACCGTACGCTGCGCCGAGATCGTCCGCACAGCGCAGGGTGACGGCGTCGGGGGCGACGGTCATCTGCCACGCCTCCGGCGCGAGGGATTCATCCCGGATCAGTCGGATCTCATTGTCCTGCGCGCGATCCGTCAGGACGGCGGCCATATCCCGGCGCAGCATGGCGGCGGCGCGGCGGATGGGGGTCATCCTGCGCCCGGGCTGCTCCGGGATGATGAGCTTCGTGGAGAGGGAGAATACGAAATCGCTCATGGCGTTTCCTCCTCATGAGTCTGGTCCGCAGCAGCGTCCTCGCTGCTGGTTGTCTTGTATTGCTGGGGCGTCATGCCGGTATAGGCCTTGAAGCGTCGGTTGAAGCCGGAGATGTCGTAGTAGCCGCATTCCAGCGCGATATCCTTGACGGGCATGTTGGTCGTGCTCAGCAGGCGCCTTGCCCGCTGCATGCGCGCTGCGGTGATGCACTCCAGCGGGGTCATCCGGTAAGCCTTTTTGAATTCGACGGAGAGCTTTGAGTCGCTCATGGAGAGCTCCTGCGCGATGTCGCGCACGGAGAGTTCCGGCTCGGAGAAGCGGCGCTCGATGATATCCCGAGCCAGCAGCATATTCTCCGGGATCGGCGCGGGCGCGGGCTGTGTGCGCTCAGCGAGCACGCGGGAGCAGACCTGATGCAGCAGCGTGTCCAGATCCTCGACGGAGAGGCACTGGCTGAGCTTGAACAGGTCATAGACCGCCTCCTCGCTCACGCCGCTCTGCTGCGCTTCGCGGCTGACGACGTTGAGGATGTCGTTGTACATGCAGCGGAAGCCGAAGAGCGTGGTGTTCATGTGCTGCATGGAGCCGGTGATCTCCTTGAGCGCGGCGCTCACGCGGGCGGCGTCGCCTGCATGCAGGCCGGCGCGCAGGCGCTCGACCATCTGGCGGCTGTATACGCCGCCGCCGGCATGGCTCTCCGGGAGCGCGTCAAAGCGGATGACCTGCGTATTGCCGCGGATGAAGCGCAGCTCGAAGGCATTCTCTGCCTCCAGATAGGCGCGCTGACCCTCGCGGTAGTCGCTGTGCACGGCGCTGACCGCCATGGTCACGCCCGTACAGCAGGCGCGGATGCCGGTGAACTTATTCTCCAGGAACTCCATGAGGAGGTCAATCTCATCCGCGAAGGCGACGAGCACCATGCGCCTGTTCGATGTGAGGGTGCGCGCCGCGCCGTAGACCTGACCGTCGAAGAGATGATTGATCTTCTCTGCGGTCAGCTCATAGGTGGAGTCCGCGGGCTTGGCGATCATCGCCACGACGTAGTAGCGCGTATCCACATTGAGCGCGCAGGCCTCCGCCATGGAGAGGTATTCATCCTCGCTGTCAAAGCCGACGAGGAACCGGCGGACGAAGTCGCTCTTTCGCAGGCTCTCCACATTCTCGATGATGGAGGTCATGGCGTTGTTCTGGTCGATCAGCCGCTGGATGCCGTCCCGGATCTCCAGCAGCTCGTTGCCGCTGGGGTCGCGCTCAGAGATCATGGAATGCAGCAGTTTGATGGGCTGCATCCTGCGCTGAACGAAGTAATGGATGAAGAGGATGCCCAGCGCGCCGACGAGCGCGGAGAGAATGGTGAGCATCTGCACGGGGGCGTTCATGCCGACCTGCAGCATGCTGTCCGGAAGGAGCATGACGTAGCGGAAGCCAAAGGTATTCCCGGGGAGCTCGATCAGGTGGTAATCCTCTTTTTCATAGGCAAGGGAGGGCGCGGCATTGGCGGAGGCTTCCAGCACATTTTCAAGCGGGACGCCGGTCATATTCTGTGCGGCGATCACCTCGCTGCCGTGCAGGATGTAGATGTCCACATCCTCAGAGCCGAGATTGGTGAACCAGTCCTTGTATGTGACGTCCTCGATGAGGAACATCGCTGTGCCGCAGCGAAGACCGGTGGAGATGGAGACCGGCACAAACAGCGGCACCATGTTGCGCGGGCGCGATACCGTCTGGAAGCTGTATCCCTTGAGCGACTGCATGGGCAGGACGGTGAGCTGCTGCGTGTCCTCGAGCAGGCTGCGCAGGGCGTCCGCTGTGCAGTCGCTGAAGATCACGGCGTTGCTCACGAAGCGGTCGAGTGTATACAGACCGGAGGAGCTGTATACGAACTGATCGTCATAGAAGTGCAGATAGATTCCCGCGATGGCGTCATGCGTGGAGCGGTAGGCCGTCATCTGGTCGATGAGCTTGAGCGCCTTGTCCGGCTCCTCGCTGTATTGGAAGGGGACGACGCTGCTCACATCCATGATCTGCCCGGCGATGGCGACGACGTCATCAAGGACATCCTCCTGCTCGCCGCGGATCAGGCCGAGGCGGTTGTGATAGTTGTCCATGACAATGCGGGCATGATACTGGTGAAAGCTGTTGTACGAGAAGGTATAGAAGACCCCCATGATCACCAGCATGAGCGCCAGATACGACGCGAAATACTGCCACTGCAGCTTCTGTGAAAACTTCTTCCTCACGGGTTTTGCTCCTTAAAAAAACGGTACGCACCAGCCCGATACGAGCAGGTGCGTACCTTGCTGAAACCATTATATCATGGTGTTGCAGCGGTGTGTCAATCGGATTGACGACGGGCAGGGATTACTGCGCGTTGGCCTCCAGGTAGCGGTCATACGCGGTCTGGTAGATGCCGACGAACTCGTCGATGCGCAGGCTCTGCAGGGTCTTCTCATAGTTGGCCCAGCTCTCGTCGGTCACGCCCTTGACGATGAAGTTGGTGATGGCCTCGGTGGCGAACTTGTCGATCTCGGCGAAGAGCAGGTCGATCTGGGTGCTCTCGTCGACGGTTTTGGTGACCAGCTTCTGCAGGATGTCCTGAGAGTTCTTCTCGATCACGCCGGCAGCCTCATAGGCCTCGCAGTAGGTGGTCTTCTCGATGCGGTGCGGCGGCATGTTCACGCGGGCGAAGTACTCGGCGCCCGGGCAGTAGTACATGGAGGACTGGCCGGGGACGGTGCGGGTGCCGTCCGGGAAGGGATAGATGTCAACCTTGCCGTTCTCGTCGTAGCCCCAGAACTCCGGACCCTTCATGCCGTTGTAGCCGTTGATCATGTCTTCCCAGTCGAACTGAGCGTCCAGCCAGGTGCAGGCGGCCTCGATGTCCTCGCAGCCGGCGGTGATGGCGGCGCCGAAGATCGGCAGCTCGAGATAGCGCCAGAGCTGAGCCTGAACGCCTTCCACGGTCGGCGGGAGGATGCACTCATACTGGGAGTACACGGCCTCGTCGGTGCCCATGGAGGTCATGCGCCAGCGGTAGAAGGAGCCGAGATTGCCGGCGTTGACCTTCGCCTCGAAGGCGTTCTCGTCCTGAGAGACGGCCTCGATGTCGATCAGGCCCTCGTTGTACCAGCGGGAGAGGGTCTCGATGGCGGCGCGCAGGTTCTCATGCTGCAGCCAGGAGTAGACCTTGTTGTTCTCGTCGATGTTGACGCGCTTCAGGTTGCCCGGGATGCCCCAGGAGGAGAACATGAAGTACAGGGAAGAGACGGAGGAGGACCAGGTGCCGCTGTACGGGATCTCGTTGGAGGGATCGCCGTCACCGTCGGCGTCCTGATCGCGGAAGGCGATGAGGACCTGCTCGAACTCTTCGATGGTGGTCGGCTTCTCAAGGCCGAGGTTCTTGAGCCACTGGGTGTTGATGAACAGGTGGCTGTTCACGTTGATGTTCTGCGGGATGATCCAGCCGATCTGGTAGGTCTTGCCGTCGGAGGAGCGCAGGCCCTGAGCCATCTGCGGGTCCTTCTCCAGCAGCGCCTTGTAGTTGGGCATGTACTGGTCGATGTACTCGTCCAGCGGGATGAGGATCTCCTGATCCACGCCGTACATCTCCAGGTTGATGTCGCCGCGCTGGATGATGTCCGGGTACTCGCCGGAGGCCAGCATCAGGTTCAGCTTGGTGCTCCAGTCGCCGCCCTTGACCTGATTGAAATTGGCATGAACGCCGGACTGGGCGGTGATGCCGATTTCCGGATCGTTGTAGTAGGGCATTTCAGCGAAGTTGAGGTCGTCGATGTCACGGTACCAGATCATGACGTCGATCTCCTTGGTCTCGGCGCAGGCAAGGCCCGCGATGGCCAGCAGCATCAGCGCCAGCACGAGGGATACGAGCTTCTTCATAGTGGGAATGCTCCTTTCATATTTTGTTCAACACGCCGGGGCGTGCCAAAGCCTTGTGGATGCGGCGCGGGATCAGCCCTTGACGGAGCCGATCATCACGCCCTTGACGAAGAACTTTTGCATGCACAGATAGAGCGCAACCGCCGGGACGGTGGACACCACGATGATGCAGTACTTGGCGATCTGCGCGCGGTTGAGCAGCTCGGCGTCGTTCTCCGCGGAGTCGGAGGCCATGCTCATCAGCAGCTCACGGCTGGATTCGAGCGAGGCGAGGATTTCCTTGAGGATCGTCTGCAGCGGCAGCAGCTCGCGCTTGTTGAGGTAGATGAGGCCGGTCCAGTAGTCGTTCCACTTGGCCACGCCGTAATAGACGGCCAGAACGCCCACGATCGTGCCGGAGAGCGGCAGGACGATCTGGAGGAAATACTGGATCTGGCTGGCGCCGTCAAGGTTTGCCGCCTCGTAGAGCGCCTCGGGGATGTTCGTGGAGATGTAGGTGCGGGCGAGCATCACATTCCAGACGGAGACGCAGCCCATCAGCACGCAGACCCACGGACTGTTGTACAGGCCGACGTCGCGCACGGTCAGGAACGTGGGGATCATGCCGCCGTTGAAGAACATGGTGAAGGCAAACAGGAAGGAGATCAGCCTCTTGCCGGGGAACTTGCGCGAGAGCGTGAATGCCGCGCCCATGGTGACGATCAGGCTGAGCACGGTGCCGCCGACGGTGTAGAAGATGGAGTTGGCGTAGGAGCGCCAGATCTCCTTGTTCTCCATGACCGAGTTGTAGCCCAGCATGGTGATGCCCTTGGGGTAGAGCGTGACCTGACCGGTGGTGACCAGCGTCGCATCGGAGATGGAGCAGATCAGCACCAGATACAGCGGATAGAGCGTGATGGCGAGGATGATGATCACCAGCGCCAGCACGACGACGTTGAATACCCGGTCCTGCCAGATTTCCTGCTGGCGGGAGGGCTTTGCGATGGCTTTTGCTTGCATAGGTACCTCCCTTTCTTTAGAACAGGGTCTCGCCCTTCATCCTGCTGGAGATGGTGTTGGCGGAGACGACCATGATGAAGTTGATCACGTTGACGAAAAGGTTGATCGCGGCGGTGTAGGAGAACTGGCCGGAGCCGAGACCCATGTTGTAGACATAGGTGCCGATGATGTCGGAGGTGGCCATGTTGCCGCCGGTCTGCAGGAGCAGCGCCTTCTCCGTGGAGGAGGAGAGCAGGCTGCCGCAGTTGAGGATGAGCATCATCGTCGCGGTCGGGATCAGGTGGGGCAGGTCGATGTAGAGGACCTTCTGCCACTTGCTCGCGCCGTCGATGGTCGCCGCTTCATACAGCTCCGGGTCAACGCCCGCCAGAGCCGCGATATAGAGGATGGAGTTCCAGCCGGCGCTCTGCCAGATGCCGGAGATGATGTAGATCGGGCGGAACCAGTCGGCCTCGTTCATGAAGTAGATGGACTTGCCGCCCAGCGCCACGATGGCGTGGTTGATGATGCCGTTGGTCGGGGAGAGCAGGATGTACATGATGCCCGCCAGAACGACCGTGGAGATGAAGTGCGGGATGTAGACGGCAGTCTGCGTGAATTTCTTCAGCCGCTGATTGCGGATATTGTTGATGATCACCGACAGCGCGATCGGGATCGGGAAGGAGAACAGCAGGCTGAGCACATTCAGCAGCAGCGTGTTGCTGATCAGGCGGCCGCAATAGTAGGCGCTGAAGAAGGTCTGAAAGTGCTTGAGGCCGACCCAGTCGCTGCCTGCGATGCCGCGCACAGCCTTGTAGTTCTTGAAGGCGATCTGCACGCCGTACATCGGCATGTAATTGAAGATGATCAGATACAGCAGCGCTGGCAGGATCAGCAGATAGAGCCAGCGGTTGTCAACGACGGACTGAAGCCACTTCTTCATCCGCGTCCTGCCGTCCAGGCGACGGCTTGTCCGATGTTGCACATTTTTCCCTCGCTTTCTGGTGATTTTTGCTGAATTCATTTTCGCACGTACACAATCCACTGTAAATGAGACAAAATTTTGACCAACGCAAAAAAATCCTTGAATTTCCTGGTTTTTTCTTCCGGCAGAAATTTTCGCAAACTCTGTTTATTCAGGAAAACCGGGCATGGAAGGGGGCTTTTTTCCGCAGAATGACGGGCATTGTGCTGCCTGTTCTTGAAAATTCTGTCATAAGCAGATATACTAGATGACAGATACCTGCAAGGAGGAATTGCTGGCATGAATATCATTGAGCGCTATGTGGAGCGTATGATGGCGGAGTCCGCGCCGGACAGGCCGCTGTGGAACATTGAGAAGATCAACGCGGGCAAGGAAAACGGATGGAACTACATCGACGGCTGCATGATGATCGCCCTGCTGAACATGCACCGCATCACCGGCGAGGCGCGCTACTATGAGTTCGCCGAGCGCTTCCTCGATTATTACGTCTTTGAGGACGGCAGCCTGCGCGGCTTCAGCGAGGAAGAGTATAATCTGGACAGCATCTGCGAGGGCCGCGTGCTCTTTGACGTCTGGCAGCTCAGCGGCAAGGAAAAGTACCGCAAGGCGATCGATGTGCTCTATGGGCAGATTCAGCGCCAGCCGCGCACGCACGAGGGCAGCTTCTGGCATAAGGCGATCTACCCCAATCAGGTGTGGCTCGACGGCCTGTATATGGCGCAGGTCTTCTATGCCCGCTATACCACGCAGATGGACGGCTGCCGCGGATATGAGGATATTCATCGCCAGTTCCGCACGGTGCGTGAGCGCATGTACGACCCGGAGATGAAGCTCTACCGCCACGGCTACGACGCCAGCGGCAAGGCCTTCTGGGCGGATGAGAGCGGCCGCTCCCGCTTCCCGTGGCTGCGCAGCCTCGGCTGGTTCAGCGCGGCGCTGATTGACGTCACGGCGGAGATCGCCCCCGGCCATGACGACTTCCGCAATGACATGATCGCCATTGCCCGCGAGCATGCGCAGAATCTGCTCGCCTATATCGACAAGGACACCAACATGCTCTATCAGGTGCCCAATCAGATCGGGCGCGAGGGCAACTACCCGGAGACCTCCGGCTCTGCGATGATCGCCTACTTCTACCTCAAGGGCGCGCGCCTTGGTATGCTTGACGAGAAGTACGCGCAGGTCGGCGCGCAGATCTTCCTGAGCATCTGCAGGCGCTATCTCTCCGAGACGGACGGCAAGCTCAACCTGGGCGGCATCTGCCTCGTCGCAGGCCTTGGCCCGGAGAATAACCGCCGCCGCGACGGCAGCTATGAGTACTATATCTCCGAGCCCGTCGTGCAGAACGACGCCAAGGGCCTCGCTCCGTTCCTGATGTGCTATACAGAGCTGCTTCAGGCCGGCGAGAGCGGCAAGGCGGCGCTTGCCGAAGTCGACAAGATGTGATATGACTGCAATGACACCCGGGGCAGCTTGTCTGCGCCGGGCGTTTTGGAATGCGCAATGCGAATCGGAAAGAAGGAACAGATATGCTGATACTGATGGAAGGCGTCGTCATGTGCTTCATCCTGCTGATCATCTGCGTGATCGGCATTGCCCATGGCCCCGTCGGGCTGGTGGTGTTCTATGAGGATGATGTGAAGGACAGGGTGGTTGAGCTGGGGTACACGACGAAGGAGAAGATCGCCAGAACCACCCTGATCACGACCGCCGCGCTGTTCGTGCCGGTGCTGGTTCTTGTCCCGGCGATGGTCTACGGGATCAACGGTGCGGAGGGCTTCATGGACGGCTTTACCCAGATGACGGCGGTCATGCTGATTATGGGGCTGTTTGACCGGCTGTTCATCGATGAATACTGGGTCGGCCATACGAAGGCATGGGAGATCCCAGGCACGGAGGATCTCAAGCCCTATATCCCGATGAGGACGCGCATCGGGAAGTGGATCGGCACGCTCGTCGGCTTCCCGCTGATGGCTGCGGCGATCGCTGCGGTGATGACGCTGCTGTGACGCGCATGCCTGTACACAACAATACAGAAAAAAACCGCCGGAGCGCTTGAAACTGCGCTCCGGCGGTTTTGTATACGGTCAGTCAGGTTTTTTCTTGCGCAGGAAACCGGGCTCTGCCAGCGCCGCTGCGCACAGCAGCACCATCTGCGCGAAGAAGAAATACCGCGCTCGCGTCTCCCAGATCGTAAGGATGATGAACACGCCCACCAGCGTGATATACAGCGGCGCGCACGCCGTGTCCCCCCGGCGGATCCTCTGCCAGCAGGCAAGGCAGGCGATGAGCATCTGCGCGGCGAACAGCGCTGTGCACAGATGCCTGTAGGCGGGATAGAGCGCGCCCTGCGCGAAGATCACCTGCTTCACAGGGTGATCGGGCTGCGGCGTGTCGGCCTGAATGATCTCATTGAGCGCGAAGGTGCCGTCGCCGAAGGTTGAGAGATTCTTGCGGGAGACCATGTGCATGAGCCGGTTCGGGTAGCGCAGGTAGTAAACCCTGTCGATGAACTCCGTCATCAGCGCATCCCTGCGCTCATCCGGATCCTCAAAGGAGGTGCTGAAGATCAGCCATCCGCCGTAGCCGTACTGCCCGTAGCCCTCGTCCGGCTGCACGGGCAGGCCCATGACCATGTAGTGCAGCTTGGGCAGTTCGTTCTTCGCGATGTCCTCCTCGGAGAGGTGCGTGTGCGTGTATGCGTCCACAGCGGCCCCGCCTGCGAGGAAGACCGCGCACAGTGCGGCGGCGGCGCAGAGCGGCGCGCGTCCCCTGCGCTCAAAGAGCAGCGCGATCACGCAGGCGATCGCGGCGATGATGACGGTGAAGCGGATCTGCGCGCCGATAAATGCCAGCGCCGCGCCCAGCAGCGCATAGAGGATGCGCGCGCGCCATGTCCTTGCATCCCGCAGATGCAGGAATGCCCAGATGGTCATCATCGAGAAGGAGACGGAGAACGCATCCGTGTACATTTCGCTTGTGCAGTAGAGCAGCGGCAGGCAGGCGGCGAAGAGCAGCAGCATGCGGCCCTGCGCCTTCACCCCGCCGAGGCGGCGGCATACGCGCGCGCTGCAGATCAGCCCGGGGGTGAAGAGCAGCGACGCGGCGAGCACCGCCTGCATATACCGATCAGCCCAGCCGAGCGCGCCGAAGAAACGGAACAGCCCGGCGAGCAGATAGACATACCCGAGGTTGTGCGGATAGCGGGTGAAGTAGATGAACGAACGCTCGTTGCTGCCGAAGGTGCCGCTGTCCACGATCAGCTGCGCGGCGGTGAAGCACTGCTCCGCGTCCGTATTGGGCGCGTAGCGCAGGATGGCGCCCATGACCATCTGCACGATGAAGTAAAACAGCGCGGTGGCGGCGAGGAGCTTCTTTTCATGCCGGAGGAGGAAGGCCTCGTGCCGGTCGACTGTGCGCATGCCGATAAGCAGCAGCGCTGCGCCGAGCAGCGTGAGCGCGGTCAGCGCGATGCGGTTCCTGCCATAGAGCGGCCATGGGGAGAGGAGCACGTTGCCCGCGGTGAAGAGATAGCAGGGGATCATCAGCCCCATGCCAAGGAGCAGGAGGCGCCTGCTCCACAGGTCAAGCTGCCGCTTCATAGGTCAGCTCCTTTCTTTCATGAAATCAGAAATCCCCCGGCCCGAACGCCCTGCGCAGGAAGCGCACAATGCGGTCGCCTATGTCCGTGATGAGGATGAGCAGCGGGGCAAAGCGCTCGCGCAGCTTCATGCGCGGCTGCTCCTCGCGCGTCAGATACGCGGCGGAGAGCAGCAGGAAGACCGGCGTGAAGGAGAAGAGATACCGGCTGCGCGCCTCCCAGAGCATCAGGAAGAGCATTGCGCCGAAGGCCGCCACCTGCAGCATCGCGGCGCGCAGGTCGCGCCGGCGGATATCGCGCAGGCAGCCGATGGCGCACAGTGCCAGATGCGCGGCGAAGACGCCGGAGCAGACCGCGCTGTAGATCGGGTAGAGTGGGCGTCCCTCCAGTACGATGGAGGAGACGATATTCTCCCGCACGGGGTTGTCGTCCAGCATCTCCGTCATGCCGAAGGTGCCGTCGCCGATATAGGCGGCGTTCTTGCGCAGGGCGGCGGCGGCGAGCCTGTTCGGGTAGCGCAGGGTATAGACGCGGTCCTTCATGCGGCTGTAGATGGAGTCCATGACTGCCTCGCGCGGCGCGCCTTCCTCCATCATGCCCCATGTGATCCCGTAGTCGCCGGTATATCCGCCGTAGGGGTTGTCCGCTGTGGGGATGGACATCATCACCCAGTGGATAAAGGGCGTGTTGTGCTGCGCATACATCTCAGGCGAGACGATGTTGGAGAGGATGACGCCATGAACGCCCGCCGTGCCGATCGCCGTGACCGCTGCGCACAGCAGCACGCAGGCCGCGGCGCGCACGGGCCTGAGCGTCAGCGCCCAGACGATCGCCGCAGCGATCAGCGCGATATAGACCGTCATCTTGATCTGCCCGCCGAGGAACGCGCACAGCGCGCAGCCCAGCGCGGGTATGAGCTGGCGGCGCAGCGTCTTTGCGTCCATGACCTTCAGGGCAAGGCGCAGCGTGATCATCAGGAAGGGCAGGGAGAAGGTATCCGTGTAGAGCACGGCGGCCGCCAGATACAGCGGCAGGAAGAGGGCGAGCATTGCCGCGGTCATGATTTCCCCGCGCACGCCGCGCAGTCTGCGCGCAATATGCAGGCAGGAGGAGACGCCGGCTGTATACAGCAGCGCCTGCAGCACGGACAGCGGCGCAAGGAAGCTGCTCATGCCCAGCAGGGAGAAGACCCGGAACAGCGCCGTCAGCACCAGCAGGAAGCCCCACTGATTCGTGTACCGTGCGAAATACAATTCATAATCCGGATACTGGCGGAAGTCGCCGTCCGTGGCCAGCATCGTCGCCGCGCGGATCATCGAGGCATTGTCCCCGGCGGGCTCGTAGGCCATCATGTGACCGAGGATGAGCTGGACGATCAGCACGAGCAGGATCAGCGCGGGGCGCGCGAGGCGGGCCGTGCGGTCCAGCCGGTCAAGCCCCATGCCGCGCAGCTTCCCGCTCAGCCATGTGAAGCCGAGCATCGCCGCGGCGAAGGCAGCCAGCTGCCAGAGCAGCGGATAGCCATGGCAAACCCTTGCCGTCGGCAGGATCAGCATGTTGACCGCGCTGATCGCTGAGGCGAACAGGAAGCAGCCCATGCCCGTCCTCAGCAGCTCCCGCCGGATATTGGTATGTTTCATCATCAGATTCCCTTCGTTTTCACGGCGTCAGGCGCAGCAGCTGGTACTGCCCCTTCGCGTCCACAAATGTATACCGCGACTCAAAGACCTGCGCGACGCGCTCGTCGTACGGCGGGCCGAACTCGCGGTTATAAAAGATGACCACCCACTGCGGCGGATTGGTTTCGAATTCGTTCGCCACCTCGTCCATCACGGCGGGGTCGGCCTGACCGAGGATCTCCTGCAGGAAGTAGAAGCGCATGCAGGGCAGTGCCTGCGCGGCGACGTACCACTTCGGCTCGACGCGGTAGGCCATGAAGCTGTCCCTGTCCTCCTCGGGCACGAGCGCATAGAGCTCCTGCGCGTCGGCGATGAACTGGTCAAGCCCCTCGCGTTCCTTCAGCCGGTTGTGGTTGGCCCTCGCGCCCAGTAGCACGACGCACGCCAGCACGACGCAGGTATAGATCTGCAGCGTGCGGCGGCTGGAGAGCCTGCCCGCCGGGAGAACAGCGAGGATCTGCACTGCGCCCATCACGGCGATGGGGGCGAGCACCATCAGATAATGGCTGTAGAACTTATGGGAGATGAAGCAGCTCATCCCCGCAAGGGCGGCGGTGAGCAGCATGCCCAGCGGCAGCGCGGCGCGGCGGCTGCGCATGTATGCGCGGAGCGCACCCAGCGCGGCGACGGCGGCAAAAAGAAGCGCGGTATACCCGTAGGGGGTAAAGAACAGGGCGTGCACGCGGCTTGCGCTGCCTGTTTCGGCGTACATCATGTTGTGGATGATGGAGCCATAGACCGCATCGCTGATCGCGCCGTGGTATGCGAGCCATGCAAGCACGGGGAGACCGGCGGCTGCGCAGCCCGCGAGGAAACCCGCGGCGCACGCGCCCAGCGCGGCAAACCGACTGCCAAAGAGCAGCGTGAGCGCGATGCCTGCGGTCATGCCGCACAGGCCGAGCGCGTTGTTCGCGCGGGTGAGGAAGGCGAGCATCGCCGCCGCGCCCATCACGGCGGCGGGCAGCAGCATATCCTTCGGCTGAGCCTCGTCGTCGCGGTCAAAGACGCACTGCGCGGCATAGAGCCCGGCGAGGATGAACGTCGCGGCGTATTCCTCGGTGAGGTTGCCGCCGTCCATGCACGCGCCCAGCGCGCCAAGATAGATCAGCTGGAGCAGCAGCTCGCCGCGCATCCCACTGCGCCGCGCCATGGCGCTGACAATGCGCAGCCCGGCGAAGAGGAAGACGACCTCCTGCCAGTAGACGGCGGTCAGAGAATAGCCGCCGGCGATGAGCTGCGGCAGCATCTGCAGAATGAAGAGCAGCGGCCCCTTGTGGTCGAAGATATCGCTGTAGGGCGCATAGCCCTGCGCGAGCGCCGTGCCCATGGTGAGGTACATGGCGTTGTCGCTGCCGATGCGCGGCCCCAGCGGCGTGTTGCATTCGCCGAAGAACAGCACGAACACGGCGGCGAGCAGGAAGGAAACCAGCGCCCCGGGAATCCGGGAGCGGATGGAAGGACGGTTGGTCATGATCATAGCTCCTTGGCCTTAAATGTGATAGGGTCAGATCTGCGGGATGACGACGTCCGGAAAATACTCGCGGACAAAGGGCACGTCCTTCACCTGAAAGGCTCTGCCGTTGACGCCGCTCAGGCATCCGGCGTCCCCCTCGAAGCGGAAGATCAGCCTGTAGGCGCAGAGCGCCTGCCCGTTTGTCCGGCCGTATTTTTCGTTCTGCTTTGCGCTGCCGTATTGATTATCGCCCAGCAGCGGATGGCTGATGGCGGCGAACTGCGCGCGGATCTGATGCGTGCGCCCCGTGCCCAGCAGGCATTCGCACAGCGTCAGCCCCTTCGCCTCGTCAATCGCCTGATACCATGTGATCGCTTCCTTCGCGCCGGGCTCGGCTTTGCGCAGCACGGTGACCTTTTTCTGGTCCGGCTTCTTGAGCAGATAGTGGCGCAGCTCGCCGTCCGGGTATTTCATCTTCCCGTGCACGATGCACAGGTAGTATTTTTCCACCTCGCGCGTGCGCAGCTTTGCGTCCATGGCGCGCAGCGCCTCCTCCGTCTTGGCGAGGATGACGATGCCGCCGGTGAACCGGTCGATGCGGTTGCACAGCGCCGGCGCGAAGCCGCTGCGCGGATCCCACTCGCCCTTCTGGTAGAGATAGGCCTGCGCGTAGGTCAGCAGGGTATGCACCTTCTCGCCCTCGTCGGGGTGGCAGATCAGTCCCGGGCGCTTGTCCAGCAGCATGATATGCGCATCCTCGTAGAGGATGGTCAGCTTCGGATGGATTTTGGAATAGAACGGGTCCTCACGCTGCGGCGCGTCAAAGAGGCTGTCCTCGACGTAGATCTCCACAACGCTGCCCATGGCGAGGACGGTCTCCTCTCCGCCGCGTTTTCCGTCCACGCGGACGCGCCCTGTGCGCAGAAATTTGCGGATCATGCCCACGCCTGCGGCGGGCAGCGTCTTCTGCAGGAAGCGGGTCAGCCTGCGCCCGTCCCATTGCTGGTCAATCGTAAAGCTCTTCACAGCGAAAACCTTTCTCTCAGTACGCGCAGCACGCCGTCCTCGTCGTTGGACGGCGCGATGTATTTTGCCATCGCCTTCAGGTCGGGGTGGGCGTTCGCCATCGCGTAGCTCTCGCCGACGGCGGCGAGCAGCTCGCAGTCGTTGAGATAGTCGCCGAAGGCCATGCATTCCTCCGGCGCGATGCCCAGCATCTGCTGCAGGCCCTCCATGGCTTTGCCCTTGTGTACGCCGGGCTTCATCACGTCCACCCAGTGCGAGCCGGAGAGGATGACCGCCAGCCTGCCGCCGAGCGTCTCCTGCAGCGCGGGATATTCGCCCGTCTGCGCGTCCCCTTCGTCAAAGAAGGCGACCTTGCATACGTCGCCCTCTGCGCACTTCGCCCGCAGATCGTCCACCATTTCGCAGCTGGGGTAATAGGGCAGCGTTTCGCGCAGGAAGTAATCCGATGCGCCGCGCTGCACATAGGCCTTCTCTGCGCAGCAGATCACAGGATACACACGCTCCATGCCCTGCACCGCGCCGATGATGCGCGGCAGATCTGCGGGATCGACCGGATCGATCAGCAGCCGCTTGTCGTGATGCATGACCAGCGCGCCGTTCTCGCAGATGAAGAGGATATCGTCGGCGATCTCCTCGAGGTCGCGCCGCAGCGCGGCATACTGCCGCCCGCTGGCCACGGCGAAGAGTACGCCGCGCTCCTTCAGCGCGCGCAGCACGGGCAGGATGTCCTGCGGCAGGCGCTTCCGGCTGTCAAGAAGCGTGCCGTCCATATCGCACGCAATCAGTCTGATCATCAATGGTCCCTTCTTTATCCGTCAGGCTGGTCAATAGACGCGGCCAGCCTTTTTCTTTCCCGGTCTTGGGTCGCTGCGCAGGATCGCGTAGAGCGCGACGTCGACGTACTTGCCCTTGTTGAACAGGCGCTGGCGCAGCACGCCTTCGCGGGTCATGCCGCATTTCTCCATCACGCGCCCGGAAGCGGGGTTGGACAGCTCGTGCTGGGCCTCGATGCGGTTGATCTCCATCGCGTCGAAGGCGTAGTCGATCACGCGGGAGAGCGCCTCGGTCATGTATCCCCCGTTCCACAGCGGGCGGGCGAGCGAATAGCCGACCTCCACGCTGTTGTTGTCCTCGCTGTAGGACATGAAGCCGATGGTACCCACAAGGGTGTTGGTCTCCTTGAGGATGATGCCCCAGCTGGAGGGTTCGTCCGCCTTATAGCGGCGCATCATGTAGCGGCAGTAGTCCTTCGCCTCGCTGATATGGCGCTGCGCCGTCCAGAGCACATGACGCGCGACTTCCTCATCGCGGCTGTATTCGAATACGGCGGGCGCGTCCTTCATGGTGATCCGGCGCAGAATGAGACGCGGCGTCTCCAGCGTCGGCATGGAGAACAGCCCGTAGATATTATGCTGAAACATGGATGTGCTCCGCGCTTACAGCGCGCTCCCTTCTGCCTGATCAAAGGCGGCATCCCGCGAGGCGGCTTCCGTCATCCGGGCGCTGTGTGCCTGCAGGCCGCTTGATATGAGCAGCGCACCGAAAAAGACGGACAGCCCGATTACTGTCAGCAGGAAAACCCGTATAATTCTCTTCATCAGCGCACACTCCTTCCCAATCATATTATACACGATAAGGCAGGAAAACGGAACCCCGGGGGCGGCTTTGCGCGCTGTCTGCGGCGGAAAATCCTGAGCAGATACGCACCAAAAAAGAAAGAGAGGAAGGGCGGCGGCCCTTCCTCCTGCGGGTGGGTTGATTTACCGGCGGCGCAGCCCCTTCGGGTAGTGGTTCTTCATCACGCCGCCTGCCTGCTTGCCAAAGCCGAGCGGCACGCCCTGACAGCACAGCAGCGTGTATCCGCTCTCCAGCTCGCCGAGGTCGAGCGCCTCGCCTGCCTGATAGGCGAGCGCCTGCTCCTGCGTCAGCTCCGCCGTGCAGGCGGCCTGATGCGGCGTGAGCGCCATGGCCAGCGCGTGATCCGGCTCGGTGCGTTTGCCCTCGGTATGGGCGGCGAGCAGGCCCGTGCGCAGCACGCGCAGCCCGGAAAGCCGGGGGAGATCCTCCTGCGGGAAGCCCTGCGGCAGCGCCCAGAGGCAGTCGCCTGCAGCATACAGATCTCCGAGCGCGACGCCCGGCGCGAGCACAGGCGGCAGGTCGGGGATGGACGCAGGCTTTGCCCCGCGCCGGGGCTTGTCCGCGCCGCGCGCAGGCTTCTTCCCAAGGCTTGGGGCATAGGTGGGCGCGGGCGGCACGTCGTCGGACAGACGCAGGCGGGAGACGAAATGCCCTTCGCCGCGGATTTCATGGGGATAGAGATGGATATAGCCCCTGCTGCCGTCCGGTAGGCCGGGCAGACTGATGGGCTCCAGAGAGAACTCCGGGTGCAGCGCAAGGAAGCGCGCGAGCACGCCCTCGTTCTCCGTGTCGTTGAAGGTGCAGGTGGAGTAGACCATCACGCCGCCCGGGGCGAGCATCTTCGCCGCCTCTTCAAGGATATCCATCTGGCGGTCGGCGCAGCCGCGCGGGCTGTTCTCGCTCCATTCATCCCGCGCCTCCGGCTGCCGGCGGAACATACCCTCGCCTGAGCAGGGGGCGTCCACCATGATGCGGTCAAAGTACCGGGGGAAGCGGGGGGAGAGCTGGTCGGGCATAGCGCTGGTGACGATGGCGTTGATCACGCCCATGCGCTCGATATTGCGCGAGAGGATCTGCGCGCGGGAGGGGACGGGCTCGTTGCAGACTAATACACCCTGACCGCCCATCAGCGCGGCGATCTGCGTGCTCTTGCCGCCGGGCGCGGCGCACAGATCGAGGATCCGCTCCCCGGGCTGAGGATTAAGCGCGGAGACGGAGGAGAGGGCGCTGGGCTCCTGCAGGTAATACAGCCCGCCCTCATGCAGCGGGGACAGGCCGGGGCGGGCGTCGCCCTCGATGAAGTACGCGCCCTTCGCCCACGGGACGGGATCGCCGAGGCCGTCGATTGCGCAAGGCGGCACGCCGTCCGGGCAGCGCAGCAGATTGATGCGCAGCGCACGGGTATAGGGCTGCTCAAGCGCGCGTTCGTACGCAAAAAAGCCTGCTTGACCAAGCAGGCGTTTCATCTGGGCAACATAGGCTTCCGGTAATGTATGGCTCATGGATTCCTCAATACAGCGTCGGGGTTATGCATCCATCCGCTGACGGCCGTCCTCAAGGCGCACGGCGCAGAGCCTGCGGCGCTCGTCGATGCCGGATTCCACGACATAGACCCTGCCGATCTCGCAGGCGGAATTGAAGACGGACTCCTTTGTCGTCAGGATGCAGAAGACATTCCTTGACGCGCGCGAGGCAAGCGGACGGAAGATCACATTCGGCGGCTCCAGCCCTTCGCGGCGGATCTTCTGCGCGAAGCGGCGGTAGGCGGTATTCGCCTTGGCTGCGTCATGGTAGACGGCAGGCGACAGCGTCAGCTTGCAGACGCCCTTCTCGATGCTGCTGGACGTCTGATAGCGGCCCTCCCACGGGATATGCTCCGGCCAGGCGATGATATCCACAATCGCGCGGCCTGTCTCAATCGTGCGCACGTCAGTTCACTCCCCTCGGCAACAACCCTCATTTCAACATAATTGCATATTGATTATATCACAAAGGGTAATTTGCTGACAAGAGAAAGCGCTGATTTTCCTGTGAATTCAATGTTTTTTGGGAATTTTTACTGAGAGAAAACCGACGGAAATCACAGCTCCTGCGCTGCGCTGAGCGCGGCGACACAGCCCTCGCCCACGGCCTTTGCGACCTGCAGCGGCAGGCCCGTGCAGTCCCCGGCGGCGAAGACGCCCGGCACGGACGTCGCCATCCTGCGGTCGACGCGGATGAATGTGCCCTCCGTCTCAATGCCGCTGAGCAGCGCGGAGAGCGCCATGGCCTCGCGGAAGATGAACACGCCGTCGTACCTGCGCTCCTCGCCGTCTGCGATGAGCGCCTGCGCCCGGTCTTCGCCGGTGATGGCGGTGACCTTCTCGCTGTGCACGATAATATGGGGGTCAATCTCAGGGTCGGGCACGCCGTAGAAGTCGATCCTCGCGCACAGACCGGCAAGGTAATTCGTGTCATAGATGGCTTCTTCGCCCTTTGCAATGATGGCGATGTGCTTGCCCTTGTAGAATCTGCCGTCGCATGTGGCGCAGTAGCTCACGCCGCGGCCGAGGAACTCCGCCTCGCCGGGGAGCAGGCGGGGCTGTCTGGCGCCGGTGCAGAGGATGACCCTGCGCGCCTCCACGAAATTGGCACCGAGGGAGAGGCTGAAGCTCCCGCCCATCGGGATGATCTGATGCACCAGACCCTCGCGTTCCTCTGCGCCCATGGCGGACGCCTGCTCCTGCATCACGCGCAGCATCTCCGGCCCGGAGACGCCCGGCATGCCGGGGTAGTTGTCAATCCGCTCCGCGCGGCTGAGCCAGCCGGTATTCTGGCCGATGATGATGACCGACTTGCCGCGCTTGCGCGCCTGTATGGCGGCGCTGTAGCCCGCGGGGCCCGCGCCGACGACGGCGATATCGTACATGATATACCTCCTTGCTGTGATCCGGGCTGCACGGCGCGCCCTTGCGCCATTCTGCCCGGCGTCTGAAAAAGCTGCAGGAGCGGATGGCAGCCTGCAGCTTCTGTGGTTATGCTTCGACGGGGATCTTCACGACCACCTTGCGGTAGTGCTTCTGGAATTCATTGTGGCAGCCCGCCTTGTGGCCGTCGTTCGGGAAGAGAATAAAGAACATCCCGGGGCGGATGGAGACGGCGGTGGACCGTCCGGTATAGAAGTAATTGTCATGCTCGGGGTTCTCGCTGACGGGGTTGAGCTCCTGAATATGCGCCCACGCCATGCGCTCGCCGCCGGAGATGCAGTACTGCAGGTCGATATACTTCCTGTGCGCCTCCAGATCGACGGTGTCAATCTGACGGGTGTCGCCCTCGGAGACAGTGGCAAAGAGACCATTCTCCAGCTCGTAGCGGCCGGGCTCCAGATCGGCAGCCTCGGCAAGGAAGGCAAAAGCAAGCTCCATGTCCTTATGGAGGGGATAATAGCGTTCCTGTTCTTCGATGCGATCGATAATCAAAGCAATCAGCCTCCTGATAACCTCATATTTCCATCCGGTATTATAAACGAAAAGAACGGCGCGCGTCAATCCCCGCAGGCTGACCCGGCGGCCTGCACGGCCTGACGGGCGGCGTCGGCGACGAGCGCCTGCATGCTCATGCCCTGCACGCCGGCCACATGCGTGCCGCAGCGCTCCGTCGGCACAAGGATGCGCACGGCGCGGCTCGCGCCCACGGCTGCGGCCATGCTGCCCGTGACCTCGCCCATCATGGAGTCCCTGAGCACGAAGGCGATGGGGCATACGAGCACATCGGCGTGCTCCGCCGCCCAGCGGACGGAATTCTCACCCGTTGCGCCGCGCTGCGCGCCGGCCTTGAGCATGGCGGCGGTCGCCATGGCGTTGGTGCCCACGCAGAGAAGCTGCGCGTCCCCGGGCAGCTGCGGCAGAATCGCGGACACGAGCGCGCGGCCGATGCCGCCGCCCTGACCGTCCAGCACGACGATGGTCATATCGTTCCTCCTGTTATCGGCGTTCATACTCAGCGGCAAAGGCCTCCGTCATCCTGCGGATATGCCCGGAGCCCTCGCGCATGTCCTCAACGGTATACACGCGCCCGTCGCCCGCGGCCATGGCCCGCATGATCCTGTCGCTGATTTCGCTGCTGTGGTGGGAGTAGTCAAAGTACTGGTCAAGATCCGTGATCCATTCCTCGCGGGAGGAGAAATCGAAGATCTTCACATTCGGGTACTGCAGAAGCAGCTCGCACACGCGCTCGCGGGAGCGGAACTGCTGCTCGGAGAGGCCAAGCCGCGTGATCTGATACCAGTAGGCGACAGAGTACGGCGGCATGTAGATATAGAATTCCGTCTCCGGGTGCGCGGCGATGTGCGCGGCGATATGACGCTGGATGTTCTCCGTGGAGCGCTCAATGCGGTATTCCGGGTCGGTCATCGCCTGCTGCTCCATGACGGAGATGGTGTCGTATACGCTCTGTGCGCTGAAGGTGACGTCCGTCCACTGGTACATCTCGTCGCGCTTGGCGTCAAGCGGGCGCCCGGCGTTGCGCAGCATGCGCGGAATGCGCACGGTCAGCACATCGCGGTTGAGGAGGTAATTGACGTCGTCCAGAGGATTGCTGTTCCACAGGTATTCGACGATCTCCTCGTCGTCGTCCGGCGGGCCCATCAGGCTGTAGGCGTCCACGGCGAGGATGGCGAGCTTCAGGTCATGGGATTCAAGGACATGCCCGAGCTGCCAGCCCATCTGCGCGGTGTGGGAGCCGCGCATGGGCAGCTTCACGCTGCGCACGCCGAAGGCCTCGTCAATCACCGACGGGCGGCTCATCTCCACCATCGAGGTACCCAGAATCACCGCGTCGTAGGCATAGTTCTTTGCGATGCCGGGGTTGTTGTAGCTCTCCTGATCATACAGCGGGAGAATGGAGGACTCGCGGTACTGCTCGAACGGATCGACGATATAGACCGCAAGCGCGCAGAGGCACAGCGCGGCGGCGAGCATGGTCATCACAGAGATTGCCCATCGTCTGCATGAATACAGCACGGCATTCCCTCCCTTCCTGCGGGCATACGCCCGTTTCATATTGATTCAGTTTATCGGAGATTGGCGCGCATGTCAATGTTTTGATTTGTTGTCGGGCTGTGCCGCTGCGGCGCGCGCTTTTTTTTCTGTTGGCAATTTACTGATGACAGGGTATAATAGGATACATATCCGACCGACCGCGGCGCATGCCGCAGAATATAGCAGAAAGGGGCTGTTTGTATGTCCAATCCCAATATCCCGACCCCCCATATCACCGCGAAGGAGGGCGATTTCGCCCGCACCGTGCTGATGCCCGGCGATCCGCTGCGCGCGAAGTTCATCGCGGAGACCTACCTTGAGGACGCTGTGCTGGTCAATAATGTCCGCGGCGTTCAGGGCTATACCGGCTATTACAAGGGCAAGCGCGTGTCTGTGATGGCCTCCGGCATGGGCATGCCGTCCATCGGCATCTACTCCTACGAGCTGTATAACTACTACGGCGTGGAGAATATCATCCGCGTGGGCAGCGCCGGCGGCATCGCCGACGACATCAAGCTGCGCGATATCGTCTTCGCTATGTCTGCCTATACCAATTCCAATTTCGGCCGTCAGTTCTTCGACGGCAACGTCGCGCCCTGCGCCTCCTTCAAGCTGCTGGACGCCGCTGTGAACGCCGCGAGGAAGCTGGGCGTGGAGCCGAAGGTCGGCGCGCTCTTCTCCTCCGATATCTTCTATGACGAGGCCGGCAGCGCGGGCAAGCTCAAGAAGCTTGGCGTGCTGGCGACCGAGATGGAGACCGGCGCGCTCTACCTGAACGCCGCCCGTGCCGGCAAGAATGCGCTGGCGATCTGCACCATCTCCGACCACATCTTCACCGGCGAGGCGCTCCCCGCGCAGGACAGGCAGACGACCTTCACCAAGATGATGGAGATCGCGCTGGAGATCGCCTGATGAGTATCGAGAATGCACGCGCGCATCTGGCGCGCCATGGCTTTGAGGACAGGGTGATGGAGCTTGACGTCTCCAGTGCGACGGTTGCGCTGGCGGCGCAGGCGCTGGGCTGCGAGCCCGCCCGCATCGCAAAGACGCTCTCCTTTGAGCGGGGCGACGGCGCGATCCTCATCCTCGCTGCAGGCGATGCGAGGATTGACAACCCCAAGTTCAAGGCGGCCTTCGGCATGAAGGCGCGCATGCTCCCGGCGGAGCGCGTGGAGGCGCTCATCGGCCACGGCGTGGGCGGCGTATGCCCGTTCGGCATTCATGAGGGCGTTCCGGTGTATCTGGACGAGTCCCTGCGCCGCTTTGATGTGGTCTATCCCGCTGCGGGCACGGCGGCCAGCGCCGTCCGCCTGACGGTGGAGGAGCTTGAGCGCGCATCGGAGGCCTGCGGCTGGGTCGATGTGACCAAGTGACTGCGTACCCAAAACACAAGAAAAGAAGGTTATCCATATGCAGAACAGAATCTTCATCTCCTCGGATATCGAGGGTACCTGCGGCATCTGCCACTGGAACGAGACGGAGCTCAACAAGCCCGATTATGAGTATTTCCGCCGCCAGATGACGGCGGAGGTGTCCGCGGCCTGCGAGGGCGCGATCGCCGGCGGCAGCGACGATATCTTCGTCAAGGATGCGCATGACAGCGCGCGCAACCTGATCCCGTCCGGCCTGCCGGAGAGTATCCAGATCTTCCGCGGCTGGGGCAGCGACATTCATTCGATGGTCTCCGGGCTGGACGCCAGCTTCTCCGGCATCATCTTCACCGGCTATCACTCCCCGTCCAATACGGACTTCAGCCCGCTGGCGCACACGATGAATCTGCACAACACTTCCGTGCGCATCAACGGCATTCAGACCAGCGAGCTGGTGATCAATGCCTTCGCCGCCGCGTATTACGACGTTCCGCTGCTGATGGTCACCGGCGATCTGGGCGTATGCGAGCAGGCCAAGCGCCTCAATCCCAATGTCTACACCGTGCCCGTGCAGCGCGGCCGCGGCAACGGCACCGTCTCCATCCATCCGGCGGAGGCTGTGCGCCGCATCCGCGAGACGGCGGAGAAGGCTGTCGCCGACGGTCTTGCCCATCCGGAGAAGTTCCGCATCGATCTGCCGAATAAGTTTGACGTGGAGGTCGAGTTCCGCGAGCACAGCAAGGCCCGCCGCGGCAGCTTCTATCCCGGCGTGCGCCAGACCGGCCCGCGCACCATCGCCTTCTCTTCCGATGCATATTACGATGTGCTGCGCTTCTTCATGTTCTGCCTGTGATCGGGTGAATCGGCTATCCTTAAAATAATCAAGCGGACGGAGCATCAGCTCCGTCCGCTTTCTGTCTGTATGGCGTTATGCTTTTGAATACGGCGCGACCTTGCCGTGGGTGAGGATGTATCCCTCCCGCGCGGCGGCGAGCAGCGGGCCGTCGGCCTTCGCATCGTCGGTGTACATGGCGCGGATCTCGTATTCGCCGAAAGCCTGCTCAAGGCGGCGCAGCTTCTCCTCGGCCTTGCAGTTCTTGCCGATGAGCTCGCCGGTCGCCGTATCCACGCGCGTGCCGATCACGGTCTTGACGCCGAGCAGCTTCGCAGCATGGATGATTTCGAATTCCGGCGAGGCGGAGCAGATGGCGATCGGCAGATCGCGCGGGGTATGGGCGAACCAGTCTCCCAGCTTAGCTTTGGTCTTCGGGCTCAGCCAGAAGAGGCCGGCCTCCGTGGGCAGCTCCATCCGCTCGGCCATCTCGGCAAAGAGGACGCTCTTGAACTCCGTCAGCCCGATCTGCTTCCTGTACAGCTTCAGCGCGGCACCGGCGATGCGCGGCAGGCCCAGCAGCACATTGGGATGGCGGCGGATGGCGAAGAGGACAAAGTCCGTCGTGGAGTCGCCGTCGTATATGGTTCCGTCAAAGTCGTAAACGTCAATCAGCATGAGTTCCCTCCGGATGGCTATGATGCTGATCAGTATAGCATTATACGAAGAAAAAAGAAAGAGGCACAGGGGGATTCCTCCTGTGCCTCTTGGCTGTTTTGGCCCGCAGTCAAAGGATTCGGACGTCCGCCGTCACGCGTACGGGCGCGCTCCGGTAGGCGTCGGCCCATTCAGAGCGCTCCCACTGCGCCGTAGTCAGGTATCCGCGGATGGCCTGCGCGCCGTAGCCCGCCGCGTCGCAGTCGGCGGCCTGCAGCTTCTGCAGCAGACTGACCGCCGTCCGCTCAATCTGCGCGGCGACATCCTGCGCCGTTCGTCCCTGATCGCCTGCGATGCGCGTCAGGTTCATGCGGATATGCACGCACAATGTGCCGTCTTCGCCGATATAGCGGCGTACGCGTGTGGGCAGGTTGACCTTGTACTGCGTGCTGCCGATGACCGGGCTGCGCGTTCTGGCTTCCCCTGTGATCAGGCAGAGAAGCGCCGTTTCGCTGCCGGTGAGCGTGCCCGTCATGCGCCCGCCGGAGAAGATGGCGCTGCCCAGATATTCATTTTCCGCCGGGGAAGTCCGCGGCAGATGCCCGGGCAGCCTGTCAAGCTCCGGCGTGCCGGGCAGCACAAGGCTGCTGTCAAAGGCGTTGCCTGCGGCATAGACCGCGGCGGCGTCTCGCGTGCCGGATTCCATTGCTGCGATGACGGAGGCGAGCTGCGCCCGGGGCGGGATGGTATCCATCCGCGACAGGCTCTCAAAGAGCACCTGCAGATACTGCGACAGGCGCACGCCCAGCAGCGCATGCTGGCGGCGGATGAAATCGCCGGCATTGTCCGGGGTGACGACGACGATCGCGCCGCTGTTGGCGCGGTACATCGAGTGGATCTCGCGCAGGATGGGGAGAGCGGCGTCTGTCTGCGCGAGCGTGCGGCTGAGGACGACCTCCTGCAGCTGGGAGAGGTTGAGCGTGCGCGGGGTCGTCGCGCTCAGCAGGCTCAGCGCGCGCAGGCAGCTCGGGGCTGTTGCGCTGAGGACGATATAGCCAGGCTCACTCTGCTCTGCGGCGGACGCCTGCTCCTGCGCGCCGGCGTCCGGGGCCGTGCCGCCGGTCTGGCCTGCGCCTCCGGTTTCCTGTGTGCCGGAGAGCGCCTTGACCGTCACGGTCAGCGTGCCGTCCGGCGCGGGGTCAACCGCCATTGCGATGACGAAGAGGCTGCTCTCGATCTCCTGCCCGCCGCACCCGGACAGCAGCGCGGGAAGGATGAGCAGCATCACGGAGCAGAGGATACGCTTCATCCGCATGCCTCCTTCCCGGCGCCGCGCGGGGAGAGCGCCGGCAGGAGCGTCAGCGCCGCAGGCAGGGCGATCAGCGGCGCGGCGATCAGCGCAGCTGTATAGCCTGCATGGGTTAGCAGCAGCATGAGTGCAGCGAGCGCGGCGGCGCACAGGAGCAGCCCGGCCCGATGCTTGCGCAGCGCGGGCAGGGCGAGGCAGAGCGCATCCTCTGCAGCACAGAGCAGGGAGACCGCGCCAAGCTGAAGCGCGAACAGCTGAAGCAGCAGCATCAGCATCCTGATAAGGGGCTGCTGTGCGCCGCCCGATAAGGGGAATGTCAGCCGCTCGCCCCAGACGGACCGGGCGCGCATTGCCTCATACCCGCCGGGCAGCGCGTACAGCAGCAGCAGCGCCGTGCCGAGCGCCGCTCCGGCAGCGGCTCTTCCGGCGAAGAGCATGATGGGAGGCGTGGGCGCATCCGATACCCTTGAGGAGGTCAGCGGCAGCAGGAGCATGAGCGCGGGAGCAGCGCAGGAGAGCATCGCCGCTGTGCCGGCCAGCACGGGGCCTGCGCCCGGGCCGAGCAGGGGATACAGGCCGGGGGAGTCTCTCTGAGGCAGGAACGCCAGCCCGCACAGGAGCATCGCCGCGGGCAGCACAAAGCGCACGGCAAAGCACAGCCGCGATACGCCCTGCATGCGCGGGGCAGCGGCGGCAAGGAGGAAGCCAACCGTCAGCAGCGCGCAGCTGACGGCCCGCGCCTGCTCAAGGAGCGTATACCCGGCGAGGGAGACGAGCGAGGCTGTCAGGAACGCGCAGGAGGCCAGCATGACCGCGGCGAGGAGTGCGGCGCGCCATTTGCGCATGCCTCCGCCTGCCTGAATGCGGCGGGAGAGGACGACACAGCGCGCGGCGGCCAGCGCGCACAGCGGCACGCAGGGCAGCGCGCTCAGCCAGACGGCGTTGAGGCTGAGGGGCATAGCAATCCCCGCGCCGAAGGCAAAGACGGACGCGCCGCAGGCAAAAGAGGCGGCGCAGGCACGCGAGCGCCATGCGGCATGCACGCGCTGATCAGCGGTTTTTTCCGGCAAAGAAGGCCCTCGCTTTCTGATACTTGATTGGGAGACGCAGAAGGATGTCGCGGTTGCCCGGCCTGTGCGGGGCGACAGGGGCTGTCAGCGGGGAGCCGACAGAGCGCATCGCGCACAGCTGACACAGCAGCGCAGCGGCGCAGAGCCCCATTGCATACAGCCCGCCGAATGCGCCGCAGGTCATCAGCGCCAGCTGCGCGATCTTCAGACCGATGCTCAGCTCGTAATTGGGCACGCAGAAGCCTCCAAGGCCGCTCGCCGCCACGACAATCAGCAGCAGCGGGCTGACGATGTCCGCGCTGACGGCGCTCTGCCCGAGGATCAGGCCGGAGACGATGCCCAGCGCGCTGCCCAGCGCCCCCGGCGCACGAAGCCCGGCCTCGGTGATCAGGTCGAAGGCGAGCGTCATCAGCAGCGCCTCCAGATACACAGGGATCGGCACGCGCGAGCCTGTCTCGTAGACGCTGGTGAGCAGCATGGGCGAGAGCAGCTGCGGATGGAAGCGCAGGATGGACAGAAACACTCCCGGCAGCAGCAGATGGATCAGCACGCCGATGAGACGAATGAGGCGCAGGAAGGTGCCGTATTGCCAGCGCAGCGTTGCGTCGTCCGGGGTATGGAGCAGATGATAGACGGTTGCCGGCGCGCCGATCACATCGGGCGAGCCATCCGTGAGCACGACGATCTGCCCCTCGGCGAGGAAGGAGGCTGCGCGGTCGGGACGCTCCGTGCGCACGCATTCGGGGATGAGGGAGAGAGGGTGCCGCTCAATCAGGCGCTCGACGTCGCCCGTCGTCAGCGGGAAGTCGTAGCTGCAGCCCTCGATCCTGCTGCGGATACGCGAGAGGAGGGTCTCGTCCGCCGTGCCGCGCAGATAGAGCAGCGCGCAGCGCGTCTTCATCGCGCCGCCTGCGGTGACAAATTCTGTCGTCAGCTCCTCTCGCTGCACGATGCGGCGGATGAGCGTGATGTTCGTGCGGATGGATTCGCTGAAGCTTTCGTGAGGGCCAAGCACGACCTTCTCCGACTCCGGGCGGCCGATGGTGCGCTTCTCAAAGCCGCGCGTGTCCATCACGCAGGCCGTCGCGCAGCCCTCGCACAGCAGCGCGCTCTGCCCGCTGAGGACGTCGGCGAGAATCTCGTCGATGTTGTCCTTCATCTTCATCGGCAGGACGGAGACGGCGTTCTCCATCAGGTAGCCGACGCGCCTGTCAGGCGGGACGTCCGCGCCCGCGCTGTGCGGCAGATCCATGCAGGGCTTGAGGATGTTTTCGTCCGCCAGTACGCTGTTGACCATGCCGTCCACGGCGACCAGCGCGGAGGCGAACGCGCCCGAGCGGAAGCGGCGGATCAGCACATCCGCATTGCCCGGCGCGCCAAGCCGCGCACGCAGGACCTCGAGATTCCGCTCAAGCAGCGGGCATAGAACGATGGCGTCGTCGCACATGGGCTGCCCCTCTTTCTTTGTGATAGGGTCATTATGTCCGGACGCTGGAGGAATATTCCTTCGGATTGGGGGAAAGGCTCATCAGACCACTTGGCAGATATGCATGAGCCTCATGGACATTATCGCATAATTTTGAGCAATATATTGGCATATGAAAGAGAATGTGCTATAATTTACAGTACCGGAAAATGCGTACCGGAAACACATCCGGAGCATGACAAAGACTGTGCGCTGATACATCGACAGAGGAGGTTTTTCCTATGCAACTGACTGTCCGCCAGCCGTCCGCCGCGCTGGACGCGAAGCACTATACCACAGACCGCCTGCGCAGCGAGTATCTCATCGAGACCGTCTTCGCCGCGGACGATGCGATCCTCACCTATTCCCACTTCGACCGCATCATTGCGGGCGGCGTGATGCCGGTCAGCAAGAGCGTCGAGCTCGTTGGCTGCAAGGAGCTCTGCTCCGATACCTTCCTTGAGCGCCGCGAGATGGGCGTCATCAACATCGGCGGCAAGGGCACCATCACCGTCGACGGCGTGGTGTATACCCTCAAGCAGTATGACGGCCTCTATGTCGGCATGGGCGCGAAGACCATCGTCATGGCCAGCGAGGACCCGGAGAACCCGGCGAAGTTCTACATCAACACCTGCCCCGCGCACAAGACCTATCCCAATGTCCATATCGACATTGACAAGGCCAACAAGCGCCCGCTGGGCAGCGAGGAGACCTGCAACAAGCGCGTGATCAACCAGTACATCCACCCGGCTGTCATGCAGTCCTGCCAGCTGTGCATGGGCATGACCCAGCTCGCCCCGGGCAGCAACTGGAATTCCATGCCCTGCCATACCCACGAGCGCCGCATGGAGGTCTACTTCTACTTCGACCTGAAGGACAACAACGTCCTCTTCCACATGATGGGCGAGCCGACCGAGACCCGCCATATCGTCATGCACAATGAGCAGGCTGTCATCTCCCCGTCCTGGTCCATCCACACGGGCGTTGGCACCAGCAACTACACCTTCATTTGGGGCATGTGCGGCGAGAATCAGGAATTCGACGACATGGACAACATCAACCCCATTGATCTGCGCTGATCAATGACAGGAATAAGTGAACAGTATGCAAGGAGGTTATTCCCATGAATGAGATTATGAACAGCTTCCGCCTTGACGGCAAGGTTGCCCTCATCACCGGCGCTTCTTACGGCATCGGCTTCGCCATCGCGAAGGCCATGGCTGCCGCCGGCGCCACCATCTGCTTCAACGACCTGAAGCAGGAGTTCGTTGACAAGGGTCTTGCCGCGTATGAGGCTGAGGGTATCAAGGCGCACGGCTACGTCTGCAACGTCTGCGACGAGGAAGCCGTCGTCAAGATGATCGCCCAGATCGAAGAGGAAGTCGGCGTCATCGACATCCTCGTCAACAACGCCGGCATCATCAAGCGCATCCCGATGTGCGAGATGACCGCTGCCGACTTCCGTCAGGTCATCGACGTTGACCTGAATGCTCCGTTCATCATGGCGAAGGCTGTCATCCCGTCCATGATCAAGAAGGGCCACGGCAAGATCATCAACATCTGCTCCATGATGTCCGAGCTCGGTCGCGAGACCGTCTCCGCCTACGCTGCTGCGAAGGGCGGCCTGAAGATGCTCACCCGCAACATCTGCTCCGAGTACGGCAAGTACAACATCCAGTGCAACGGCATCGGCCCGGGCTACATCGCGACCCCGCAGACCGC
>JAGBAV010000048.1 GCA_017938795.1 Clostridia bacterium | reverse complement strand
TCGACGCCGCAGACGTCGTGCTGATGAAGAGCCGCCTGACGGACGTCCCCGCCGCCATCCGCCTCAGCCGCGCGACGCTGACCAACATCCATGAGAATCTGTTCTGGGCATTCTTCTACAACATCATCGGTATCCCGCTGGCCGCCGGCCTGTGGATCCCTCTGTTCGGGCTGACGCTCAGCCCCATGTTCGGCGCGGCGGCGATGAGCCTGTCCAGCTTCTGCGTGGTATCCAACGCGCTGAGACTGAATCTTTTCAACCTGCACGACGCAGGGAAAGATAAAAAACGCACAACGAAACACAAGGAGGTCAAACCCATGGAAAAGACGATGAAGATCGAAGGCATGATGTGCATGCACTGTGAAGCCCGCGTGAAGAAGACGCTGGAAAAGATCGAAGGTGTGGCCGAGGCTGTTGTCAGCCACGAAGCCGGCACCGCCGTGCTCACCCTGTCCGCACCGGTGGATGACGCCGTGCTGCGCAAGGCCATCGAGGATCAGGACTACACGGTCGTCGACATCATCTGATCACACCCCTGAGGGGCGCGGCGCAACGCCGCGCCCCTTCTTTTTGATTGCATTTGCGCCCGGAGTGCGGTATCATACAGACAATATCCTGTACAGAAACGGAGCCATGCCATGCGCTATACCGACCTGATCTTCGACCTTTACGGCACGCTGGTGGACATCCACACCGGGGACGACCGCCCGGAAGTCTGGGAGAAAACGGCCTTCTATTTCGGCTTCTACGGCGCGCACTATACCGGCGCGCAGCTGCGCAAGGCCTTTGCCGCGGCGATGGCGCAGCGCGAAGCCGCCGCCGGGCAGAGCTATGAATGCTATCCGGACATCCCGTTCGAGCAGGTGATGGCTCAGCTCTTCCGGGACAAGGGCGTGCACACCGACGCCGACACGCTGGGCAGGAACGCCGCCCAGCTCTACCGCATCGCCTCGCTGGATTACCTGCGGCTGTATCCTTGCGTCAGGTCCTCCCTCGCCGCGCTGCGCAGGAGCGGACGCAGGCTCTGGCTGCTGAGCAATGCACAGCACATCTTCACCGCATATGAGCTGAACTATCTGGGCCTCCCGCGCTATTTTGACGGCGTGCTGCTCTCCTCGGACTATGGCTGCCGCAAGCCGGACATACGCTTTTATCAGGCGCTGCTGACGCAGCAGAGGCTCGACCCCGCCGCCTGCCTGATGATCGGCAACGACAGGCAGACCGACATCGCCGGCGCGAAGGCCGCCGGCCTTGCCACGCTGTATATGCACACCAACCTCACGCCAAGCGATCAGGCCCCGGCCGATCCCGCCCTCGCCCCGGGCGCTGCGCCCGCGGGATGCAGGCATATGGAATACGAGGGCAGCGACTTCCGCGCGCTGACTCCGCTTCTGCTCTCCCTCTGAATACCGCAAAGGAGCCGACTCCGTCATGGAAGCGGCTCCTCTTATGATATGTGTATGCTGACAGATCAGGCGGAAAGCTCGCTGCGGACCTTCATCAGCAGACGGCCGAGGTGATTCTCGCCCTCACCGCTGCGGACGTCGACGCCCCAGAACAGATCGCCCCACGTATTGCCCTCTACGAGCACGCAGTCGCCCGTGCCAAGAAGCAGCGCCGCCAGATCCGGATTCTGGGTGAACTTCGCCCGCAGGACGCCCTCCATGACGTCAAGACAGACCTCGTCCCAATCCTCACGCAGCAGCACCTCACGCCCAAGATTCTTCGCCTCAAGCGGACGCAGCACGGTGAACCGCTCGCGCTCCGCATCGGAGCAGCACTTCTGCGCCTGATACGCTGCCTCGGAGTTTTCATAGCGAAGACCGCCGTACACGACCGGCGCTTCATAGAAGTTGCTCAGGAAGTGCCGCTCGCCGCGGAAGCGATCGATCCGCTTGCTGCCGAAGAAGCCATGCTCCGCCAGCAGCGCAAGCCCGGCCTCGCCCACGTCGGCTGCGCCGGCCTCATCGCCGGCAAAGACCGCCGCGCGGACAGGCGCAAGCTGCGCCTCGGTCGGGCGCTGCGGCGTATACGCGACGGAGAAGAGTTCACGGTGCGCCTGCAGCCACTCGCTGCGCTCAAAGGCGCGCTCCGCATCGTTGCCCTCAAGGCAGAGAACGACAAAATCAAACCTCTGCGCGAGGGTATCCCGCTCCGGACGCTTGGCGAGGATATAGAGCTGCTCCAGCGTGAGCGTCAGGCACAGGCGCACACCCTCATAGCGGCGCTGCAGCCTGCCCAGCCAGCGCAGGGAGACGCGCTCGTCCGCATGCTCCATGAGCATCGCCTCCACGCTGAGCGCCTCATCCCGCGCCGCCAGCGCCTGCAGCAGCTGCACACGCAGCGCATTGCCCGGCAGACGGCTGCGTTCACGCTCGCCGCTGACCTTCTTCATCGCCTCATATGCGGTCGGGACGAACAGGCCGCCGTCCGCGCCGCACGCGGCGACCGCCAGGCGCAGGGTCTCAAGGTGCTGCCTCACAGGCAGATAATAGGTATCCAGATAAACAACCAGCTTACGGTTCATAATGTCCTTTCATCGCGCGGGAATCTCCTCCGCGCTTACTCCGGCGGCTCCGTGATTCTGAGCCGCGCGATCCGGAAGATGCGATCCAGCAGCATGGTCTGCCGTACAGCGCCGTACAGGGGAATCAGCACAAGCAGCGGATGCACAAAGGCAAGCACAGCGCCGGCGATCAGCTTATCCAGCCAGCGCCCGCCGCCGGCCGTGAGCAGCACCCGTCCGTCTGCCTGAGCCTCCAGCGTCAGCGTCGCCATTCGGTCCATGCCGATCAGCTGCGTCAGCCGCCCGCATCTGCAGCGGCCGCGCACGATATATGTCCCGCCGCCCATATCGACTGCCGCGGCGTCCATCTGTCTGAGTGACATGAACGCCCGCGCAGCCTCTGCGGCCCGGATCGTTTGTTTGCTGTCGACCGGCATCAGCACAGCTTTGCGGATCATCCGTGATTCCTCCTCCCGTTTCTGCCTCTGCGCTCCGGCAGAAGCAAAGGGGCCTCCCGCTCAAGCGGAAAGCCCCTTGCCTGTATCTTCCGTTGGCATACTCAGTGTAGCACGCCCCGTTATCCTGTGTGTATACTGCCGGTAAACAACCTTCATCACGGCTTGAGCAATTCAAATGCGATGCCGTACTTCTCCGCATACGCCTGCGCCGTGGAGCCCGGCAGGCCATGGATCGTCACATCCGGGCAGTCCGCAAGCAGATGCGGCTCGTCGCTTCCGTTCTCTGTACGCACCATGCCTGCGCCGACGAGAGCGCTGGTTGCATATGCGTACATAGCATACTCCATATCCACATTCTCAGCATAGATGTAAATATCCTCGAGCGCTGTGCATCCGCGCAGAGCGCCGCGGGTGATGTACTCCATCGATGCGGGAATCACAACGCTGCGCAGCGAAGTGCAGTGCTGCAGCGACGTCTCCAGCCGCATGACGCCCTCTTCAAAGACGATCTCCTCCAGCTGCTCACAGCCATAGAACGCATTGCCGACCGTGCGGATATTGCCCGGCACCTCCACGCTGCGCAGGGCAGACTTTGCAAAGACCAGATCCGTCAGCATCGTAGCGCCGCCGGGCAGCTTCACACGCTCCAGAGAAGAGCAATCCGCAAAGGCTTCGCGCCCGATAGAGGTGACCGTATCCGGCAGCACAACCTCACGCAGCCCGCTTTCCCAGAATGCCTCCGCCCCGATCTCCGCAAGACCAATCGGAAACTCAAGCGCCCTGAGGCTGCAGCATCCAGCAAAGGCCTTCTCGCCGATGACCCGCAGGCTTCCCGGCAAACGGATCTCCGACAGATTCTCGTTCAGTCTGAACGCCTGAGCATGGATATCCTCCAGCTGGCTGGGAAGAACGACGCGCCTCCATGCCGCACCCTCAACGCCGTACAGCTTCGTGATCAGCATGCCGTCGTCGCGGTTATAGGACATGCAGATCAGCTCGTCCGCATCAGCCGGAAGGCTGCTGCCCGTGTATACGTCCTGATAGGGATCATTTGCATTGCAGACATTGACGTCTTCAAAAATGATTCCCTTTGCGCGCGCGTATCGCTCGGCCTCGCTCCCGCCCTCGCCGGCAATGACAAGATGCGCACTGCGTCCGTCAAACGCAGAATCATCGATTTCCTTGACAGAAACAGGGATGAAGATGTACTTCAGCTCACTGCACTGCGCAAACGCCCCTTTGCCGATTCTTTCGCATCCGTCCGGCAGATCGATGAGCTCAAGGCCAGTACATGACTCAAACGCACACTCCCCGATTTCCAGTACGCCCTCCGGGATCGTGACGGAAGCCAGATGATAACAATAGCTGAATGCACTCATCGGCACCGACGGCACAGACGGCGACAGCACGACGCTTTTAAGCTCGCTGAAGCTGAAAGCATTCATGCCGATCTCTTTCAGCGACTCCGGAAGCACAACCGACTGTATATCCGAGCAGAAGAATGCGCTCTCGCCGATCGCCCGGAGCGTATCCGGCAGCTGAAGCTCTCTGACGCCGCTGAGCATGAATGCCCTGTCACCGATCGCCTCAAGCCCGGCCGGCAGCTGCACAGCGAGGCCGTCGAATGTATCGCCAGCCATCATCTCAAATGTGTTTTCGCCGATGACCCGCGTGCCTTCCCGAACGACGATTGATTCTATCTCTTTACCGCCGTATTGCTTATTCAGCGTCTCAATGGTGCCGGGATAGACAACCGACTCGACATGAATGGAATACAGCAGATCATCTCCGGAATCCTCTCTCAGGCCGCGCACAGGCAGACCGTCGATATACGAAGGAAGAACGAGCCCCGGATCCTCGCTCCGGCAGCTGATGATCCTCACGCCGTCGCCCATCGGCTCCGCATCGTATTCACGCCGGTCGGCGAACGTCCAGCCTGCCGCCTGCGCCGTCTCATGCACAGCGCCGCCGCGCGCCCCCCAGACAGTCAGCTCCTGCGCACAGCCGCCAAGCGCTGTTTCGCTGATTGTGTTCACGGTATCCGGCAGCTCGACCGTATGCAGCGACGGGCAGGCATAGAACGCCAGCGCGCCGATCGTCTCAAGACCCGCCCGGGCTGTCACCCGCTCCAGCGCACTGCACTCAGCAAACGCCATGTATCCGATATCCCTGACGGAGCCGGGAATATCCACACGGCGCAGCGCGTCATTGCCGGCGAATGCCTCGCTGCCGATGGCGCAGACGGGCAGACCCCATATGCGCTCCGGAATGACGAGCAGCTCTGCAGAAGGATCCGATCGCTTCACGATCAGCCCCTCCGGGCTCAGGGCTGCGCGCAGACCGCCGCCGACCGGAAAGCCGACCGCAAAATTGCAGGCCGCCAGAAGCACAGCGGCAAGCAGCACAGCCGCTGCCGACATCATCCGGCGCATCAATCTCCTGCGCCGGAGCAGCTCCTCCGGCGTCGCCAGATTATACAGCTCGGCGCGCAGCTCGGCAATGCTCTGCGTCCGGTTCTCCGGGCGGACGGCAAGGCCGCGCATGAGCGCGCGCGTCTGATGGCTCTTGAGCCGGACGCCGCATGCACGCATGGATCTGAGCTCATCCCGCTGAGCGCGCAGCAGCGCAGGCTGCGGGTTCTCCCCGGTGAGCACGCGGTACATCGCCGCGCAGACGCCGTAGACATCCGACCATGCGCCCTGCCCCTCGCCGCCCGGCTCGTACTGCTCGATCGGCGCATAGCAGTCTGTCGCAAAGGCGATCACCTGCTGCCTGTCCATCTGCCCGGCGGAGCCAAAGTCGATCAGCTTCGCGCTGCCGTCCTCAAGCACCATGATGTTCATCGGCGAAACATCCCTGTGCATCACGCCGCGGCTGTGCAGCTCCGCCAGCGCGTCCACCACCGGGCGCATCATCACGAAGAGTTTCCGAGGGCTGATGGCGTTCTCCCGCGCATAGTCGTCAAGCGTCACGCCGCGCAGGTATTCCATGACTATATACGCGGTATCGTTCTCCTCGAAGTAATCCTGCACGCTGACCGCGCCGGGCGTGCTCTTGAGCATCGCCAGCACACGCGCCTCGCGCAGGAACTGATTCAGGCCGATCATGTACTCCCTGCGCCGGGCCTCGGGGACAATCACCGCATCGGTATATTCATTCTCTCTGGCGGCATAGTCGCCCGGAAAATACTCCTTGATCGCCACGGGCAGCTGCAGCGTCTCGTCCCATGCGGCATACGTCAGGCCAAAGCCGCCGCAGCCGATCACGCAGCCCAGCTGATAGCGCCCCTTGAGCAGTACGCCCATGCCAAGCGCAGGCGGCTCGTTGGTCTGCTGCCTGTGGTCATAGCCGCAGTGCGGGCATACGCCCTCCGCCTCAATCGCGCGCAGACACCGCGAGCAGTAATAGCTGCCGTCTATATCCATTGCATTTCACCTCACTGCATCCGGACAGTTTGAGAAAAGCCCCGCTTTCCGGCGGGGCTGGCGGTTACTTCTCCGGCGGGACGAGCGTCTCAAGACCATAGGCCTCCAGCACGGTATCCATCTCGCCAAGGTTCAGTTCATTCTTCAGGCCATAGATAATCGCCACATCGCGCTTGTTATCGGATGTCAGCATCGCGCAGCGGCCGCTCTTGAGCAGCTCCTGCGTCTCGTTGATGTTCATCTCCAGCACAAAGGCAAGGCGCAGCAGTACATCCTGACCGGGACGCACGGTATCGTTGATGATTCTGTACCAGAGCGCCGGGCTGATGACAGCCAGCTCGCAAAGGCTCTTGATCGTCCTGTCGCCGACATGGGGCAGCAGGAGCTCCGCCATCTTCCTCTGGCGGGTGACCATCTTCAGCAGATCATCCAGCGATGCATTCGCGTCGATCATCATCTTCGTCTTGCTGATGCGATCCTTGCGCTCGCCCATCTCTTTGCTGGTCATGGTCTCCTTCTTTTCCATCTCATCCATGTCGGTTACCTCCTCCGGTACAGGCTTCAGCCTATTTTTTCCAATATATCGCAGACTCCGCTGATTGTCAAGCGGATTCATGCCATGTGTTTTCCTGCCGTTTCCGCCTGTATACACAGTATATCACGGCACGCTTATGCGCTCTATACCGGCAGTATACATTCATGCAAAGGATTCCCATCAGCCCGTCTGCATACGCCGGACGCCGCCGCGAAAGACTATGCATCAGTCACACGGAATGGCAGCCGCCTCCCGCGCCCGGATCGCTGTGCATGCCGAAGCGCTCTGCGCTCACAGCCAGAATTCCTGCATGGCCTCCGCACGAAAAAACCGCTTGACAGCATCGCCGCAATCCTGTATAATGCAGATAGTTAGATTGTACTAACAGTCATTGTGCGGCGCATCGCCGCTTCCATTTGCCTTGTATGTTAGTATATTCTAACAAAAGGAGGATTATCATGTGCATTGAATCCGCGCTCATCGAGCACTGCTCCCCAACGCTGGCCAGCCTGAAGGTCGGCAGCCTGTTCTGCCTGATGACGCCGGCTGGGCACGATCTGCAGGCGCAGATCCTCGCCGCCAACGCTCAGCTCAGCGCAAAAGGGCTGACCCTTCTGCTGGCGAAGCAGCACGAGGATCGCGCGCTGTGCTATCTGTACCGCGCATCCCAGCTGCAGAGCATGCTCCGCGATCCGGACAATGCCGCCTTCCTCCGCTGCCGCGGCTATGCCGAAGGCGATGAGCACAGCTCCGTACAGATGCTGTGCGACCGCATCCGCATGAACGACGCCTTCCCCCACGAGGTAGGGCTCTTCCTCGGCTATCCGCTTGGGGATGTGATCGGCTTCATTGAGAACAAGGGCAGGAACTGCCTGTGCTGCGGCTGCTGGAAGGCCTACACCGACGCCTGCGCCGCAAGAAAGCTCTTCGCCCGGTTCAACAAATGCACCGAAGTCTACCGCCGGCTCTACCGCAGCGGCAGCAAAACCCTCAGCCAGCTTACCGTCGCGGCATGACGCAGCCGCCCGGATATGCCTGTGTTCCTCTCTTTCCTTCTGCTTGGACTCCTCCCTGTTTGAGCAGACGCCCCGCCCCTTCGCCTGACGCAGCGAGGAGCGGGGCGCTTTTCTTTTTTGTGGATACCGTCATACGCTCAGCCACGACACATGCGTGCCTTCGCTGCGCGCCGGCGGCACGAGCTTATCCAGCATGTGAGCGACAGCCTGCTCCGGCACATCATACTTCCTGTTCTTATTGCGGCGGCAGCGCTCCTTCCACCCTGTCTCCAGATAGAGGATCTCCGTCGCCGCGCCGTATTGCTCAAACAGCCGCAGCCACTTGCCGCGCAGATCGTCCGTCAGGTTCGTCGCGTTGAAGACAAAGGGCCGGCGCTTACGCAGATACTCCTTCGCGCGCTCCTTGGCCTCCTGCGCAACGCGGCCCTGATCGTCCTCCGGCGCAATGCGCATCGCGCGGCGGATCTCATCAAGGGAGAGCATCGGCCAGTCGGGATAATGAGCGGCGATGTAGGTGTCCTTGCCCGTGCCCGGGAGGCCGCAGAGCATCACCACGCGGCTCCATGTATCGTCAAAGAGCTGCTGATCCGGCATGACGCCGCGCCCGCAGAGGTAGGCATGCTGCACATGCGCCGTCGGGAAGGCATAGGGGCCGTCATAGCAGCCGCACTCCATCGCCAGCTCCGCGCACAGATGCACGGACTGCGCCAGCTCCTGCGTGTCATCCGCGATGCGGCCAAGGCAGTCCGCCTCCGCCAGCAGGCAGAGCATGCGCAGGGTGAAGCCCTCCGCCAGCTCGCCGTCCGCCGCGATGCTGCGCAGCAGGCGCTCCGGCGACTCGCGTTCCAGCGCGTGCTCGGGGATCATATGATAACGTACCAGCAGGCAGATCGTCTCCCTCAGGCTGATCTCGCTGCGATCCGCGCCAAGCTCATATTCCGTCATCAGCAGACGGCGCACCATGGAAGAGCCGACCTGACCATGCCTCGGCGCGCGCCACACGCCGTCCTCAAGGCGCGTGCACGGCGTCTTGCCGACGTCATGCAGCAGCGCAGCCAGATACAGCGCCTGCCTTGCGGGCAGCTCAAGCGCCCAGAAGCCCTCAAGCCCCAGCAGGCGCTTGCAGACCATGACCGTATGCGTGAAGACGTCGCCCTCGCCGTGCCACTCCGGCTGCTGCATCACATCGTGCAGCGGCGTGAGCAGCGCGCCAAGCGCCGTGCGCTCCAGCGCGGCATAGTCTGCAGCGCCGCCGCACCGCTCCACGGGGAGCAGCGTCAGCAGGCGCGCAAACGAATCATTCATCGGCTTACACTTCCTTCATCCGGAACAGCTCCTCCATACCGATCGTGATCTGGTTGGGGATGATCGGGCGGTTGAGCCAATGCGTCTGCGACTCCTCAATGCACTGGCGGAAGCCGCCGCGCACATACTTGAGCCGGCGCTTCACCTCGCCGTCCTCCTCCAGCTTGATATAGAGGCCTTCCATGGTCATGGACGGATCTGTCTCGCGGCAGATCTTGTCCGGGTCAAGCCCATCGCGCTCAGCAAGCGCGCGCAGGGTGTCAATGTGACGGTCGGTGATATACAGCGACGGGCCGAGGAGCTTAAGCAGCTCTTCCTTCTTCTCAAAGCTGCCCTCCGCCAGCACCGGCACGGAGCAGATCGGCAGGCCGCGCGTCATCTCACGGCGGGACGCGGTATCCAGGAAGCGGCCCGTCTCACGATCGTAGATATCGAACTCCATAAAATAATGCGGCAGCGCGTCGTAGAAGACGCTGTGCTTGGCGTACATCCACTCGCCGTACATGATGTAGCGGCTGCCCAGCACCTCATACAGGGACTGGCTGTGCACGCCGGCCCAGTCCTTCATCAGCTGATAATGGCGCTCACGGTAGCCGCCCGTGAGGAAATGGCCGCGGCTCTGCAGCAGCAGCCTGCCGCTTTCATCGAAGGAAATGCCGGTGTTTGCGCCGTCGATCTTCTCCTCGACGACAATGCGCTTGCCGGCGATCTCGGCGAAACGGATCTGGCTCAGATCCTCGTCGCCCGCCTGCAGGTTGGATCCCTCAAGGTGCGGCGTCCTCGGGTACTTGATGATGTGATCATATGCGCTCATTGCGTTCATCCTTTCTGTCTGCAGCGAGCGCCCCTTCGTCCGCACCGGCTTGGCGCTTACTCCTCAGGCGCTTCGCTGCGCTCGTCTTGTTCTTCCTCTTCGCTTGGGTCGATCCCGTCTGCGGTCAGCTCTTCTTCCTCCTCCATGCCTTCCGCAGCATCCAGAATCTCTGCCGCCTTGACGGCTGTCGTCCGTGCAAGCCGTGCTGCAGCGGCAGCCGCAATGCCGGCCACAGGCGGCATCAGAACAGCCCCCGCGCCAAGCATCAGCACATCCAGTTCCTTAAACATACGGTTCACCTTGTCGGGCCGTATGTCCCATGATCCCCTTTTCTCAGATGCCAAGCACTCGCCCTCCTTCCGCCGCTGCGCGGCCTTTATCGGTTGATCATAGAATAACAGAAGCAAAAAGAATCTCGTCTATCCGCAGTAGAGAATGCCGCTCAGATCTGGAGTGATGCAAAGATCGCTTCAAGATCGCCCCGCAGCACGAGCGTCGCGCGCGCATCTGCCGGCGTCTCCTCCTTATTGATGACCACAAGCTCCCGGCTGCCGCCGCGGAAATACGACAGAAACGAGGCGGCAGGCTCCACCTGCAGGCTCGTCCCCGCAACGATCAGCGCATCGCAGCGGGAGATCTCACGGCACGCTCCGGTAGAGACATAGTGATCCAGCGGCTCGCCGTAGAGCACGACGCTCGGCTTGATCACGCCGCCGCAGTCCGGGCAGACCGGCACGCCCGGCGCCGCAAGGATCGCCTCCAGCGGAAAGAATCTGCCGCACTCCAGACAATGATTCTCATGGATGCTGCCATGCAGCTCATAGACCAGCCTGTTCCCCGCCTGCCTGTGCAGGCCGTCGATATTCTGCGTGACAAGGCCTGCGAGCTTCCCCTGCTGCTCCAGCTGCGCCAGCGCGCGGTGCACGGCGTTGGGCCGCGCCTGCGGGTGGATCATGTGCTTTTTATAGAAGGCATAGAACCTGTCGGGATGCAGATAGAAGAACGATTCGCTGAGCATCATCTCCACCGTCAGCCCTTCATACTCTCTGGCAAACAGGCCATCCGCGCTGCGGAAATCGGGTATGCCGCTGGCCACGCTCACGCCCGCACCGCCGAAAAACACGATCCTTTTGGACATATCCACAATCTGCTGCAGCGTCTTCATATCCATTCCTCCGGTTTCTTCCATCACGAAAAAACGGCCGCCGGGCCCTCGCCCGGCAGCCGCCGTCTCTCATCAGAGATTCGCCTTGATCTTCTCGATCATCTCGGCATACTGCGCGTCCGTCAGGGTCACAAGGCCCGGGTTCATCGCAAACACGCCGCCCCACTCATATCCATCCTTATACTTGGGCACGAGGTGGAAATGGAGATGGCAGCCCGTATCGCCATACGCGCCGTAATTGACCTTCTGCGGGCCGAACGCCGCATGAATCGCCTTCGCCGCGCGGTTGACGTCCGCGAAGAAGGCGTTGCGCTCCTCGTCGGTGAGGTTCACGATTTCGCTGACATGATCCTTGTAGGCGACGATGCAGCGGCCCGGATGGCTCTGCTCCTTGAAGAGGATGAGCGAGCTGACGCTCAGGTCGCAGATATGGATACCGAACGCCGCGAGCAGGTCGCCTCGCATGCAGTAGCCGCAGTTCTGATCCTTCATGATGACAGCCTCCCTTTGGTTTGATTGCTGCCCTCATTATACACCGGAAAAAAGCGCCGGGCAAGCAGTCTCAAGCAAACTGCCGCCCGGCGCGGGTATTCAGATCAGGATGCCGTCGCAGTGATCCACTTCATGCTGGATGATCTGCGCGGTATAGCCCTCAAACGTCCCCTTTTTCTTCATGAAGACTCTGTCAAGGTACTCCACCTCGATGCGCTGCCAGCGCTTCGCCTTCCTCACCCCGGCAAGCGAGAGGCAGCCCTCCTCCGCCTCATAGGGGCCGCTTTTCTTCGTGATGACGGGATTGATCATCACCAGCGGCAGGAAGCCGCCGTCCACAATGATGATGCGCTTGTGCACACCGATCATATTCGCCGCCATGCCCACACAGTGATCCGCATGCGCCGCGAGCGTATCGGCGAGATCCTGCGCCGTCTGCAGATCATCGCGCGTTGCCGGCACAGACGGCCGCGCAAGGAACATCATATCCCTCATAATCGGTCTGACCATATCAGCCCCTCCTCATCCGCCGCATCACTTCTTCGCCGGGATCACATAGATCGCGATCAGCGAAGAGACCAGCAGCAGATACGGATAATACAGCACAGGGATAATGTCAAACGCAGAGATCGCCGCGCCCATCTCCGCGCAGGCAGAGATCGCCACCAGCATCTGCGCGCCGTAGGGGATCACGCCCTGGAAGATGCAGGAGAAGGTATCCAGCAGGCAGGCCGCGCGGCGCGGCGTGATGCCGTAGTCGCGGCTCATCTCCTTGGCAATCGGGTTGGCCATAACGATGGCGACGGTATTGTTCGCCGTGGCGATATCCATCGCGCCGACGAGCAGACCCATGCCCAGCTGGCCGCCGCGCCTGCCCTTGAACAGGCTGCGGATGAACGCCAGCAGCGCCTCAAAGCCGCCGTACTCGCGGATCAGCGCGCACATCGCGGCAACAAGAACCGCCACCATGCTCGTCTCAAACATACCGGCTGCGCCCGTGCCCATATTCGCCAGCAGATCCGTCAGCGCAGTCTGCCCGGTCGCCAGCATGATCAGCGCGCCGGAGAGGATGCCGCCAAGCAGCACGACAAAGACATTCACGCCGGCAATGCCGCCGATGAGCACCAGCACATACGGGATGATCTGCACGAGGTTGTATTCGCCGGTGACCTGCATCGCCTCGCTGCCCGCCGTCGCAATCAGCGTCAGCAGCAGGGTGACGACAGCCGCAGGAAGGGCAATCAGGAAATTGCCGCGGAACTTATCCTGCATCGCGCAGCCCTGACCATTGCAGGCGGCGATCGTGGTATCGGAAATGAAGGACAGGTTGTCGCCGAACATCGCGCCGCCCATCACCGCGCCGATGCACAGCGGCACACCGAAGCCGCAGGCATTCGCCACTTCGACCGCGATCGGGGCGATCAGCGTGATCGTGCCCACGGACGTGCCCATCGCCGTGGAGATAAAGCACGCAACGACGAACAACACCGCCGCCGCAAAGCGAGGCGGAATGACGGAGAGCATGAAATACGCCACGCTCTGCGCGCTCGAGCGGCCCACGACGCCGACGAACGTGCCGGCGATCAGGAAGATCAGCAGCATGGTGATGATGTTCTTATCCCCCACGCCGCGGCCCATGAGCTCCAGCTTCTCATCAAACGAGAGGCTCCTGTTCTGCAGACAGGCAACGAGGATCGCCACAAGGAACGCAGTCACGATCGGGACATTATAAAAACCCATCGGGATCTTCATCACATACTCAAACAGGAGGCCAAGCCCCAGATACATCACAAGAAAGACGGCAATGGGCAGAAGCGCAATGGGATTCCCCTTTTTCATCCGATATTCCTCCATCGAAATGCACATCAAAGAAGCCCATGCCGACATCATGCCGGCATGAGCGAAAACGTCCTTCCCAATGTAGCACAGCCGCCATATGAAGTCAAGGCAGAGCGCCGGGAAAATTCACAGAATATATATATTTTCCCCTCATCCGTTTGCGCCGAAGGAAATCAGCTCCCCGTCTGCGGGGTCAAGCTCCGCCTGCGTGCCTTCTTCCTCTGCCTCGTCGGCAAGGTCAATCACATGCCGCCCCTCGTCAAGCGCCGCCTGTGTGCGCTCGTCGCCCTTAGCGTCAACCGCCACGACGAAGAGCATCGCATGCCGGTACTGCGGGTCGTACAGCCGCTTCACGCGCAGCGTATACCCGGCCTCCTGCGCCGTGGAGGGATAATACCCGTTCCGCCGCGCAGCGTCCTCATAGACGCTCAGCGCATAGGCGTCGCTGCAGCCGCCCTCAAGCGCGGCGGTATACAGATAGTAGGATCCATCACGTGAGAGTTCCCTCGCCCCCTGCGGCAGGGCGTCGGCCAGCTCCGTGCGCGCAGCGCCGAGGATGGAATCAAGCCTGCGCAGGATCAGCCTGCCGTCCTCCGCCGCGCCCAGCTGCTCGATGATCTCCGTGTCCGTCTCCCATACGGGGTATTCCACATCGCAGTCCGCGTTGTTGTCCGTCCATGTGAATCCATCCGCCGGCAGCCAGCCGCGCAGATCGCCCAGCGACACAAACGCCCCGCCGTCCTGCGCAAGCACCATGCCGCCCTCGATGAACGCGCCGCCGGCAAGCCGCGCGATCTCCCGCCCGCCGGGCGCGTCATACAGCGCTGAGCCGCCGGAGGCCACGGCAATGCGCTCGATCAGGATCCGCTCAGAAAGCTCCGGCTCCTCCAGCGCGCTCATCTCCGCCGCTTTCACATAGCCCATCGTGCCATCCGTCAGCAGCAGATGCAGCCGCGCGCCGCAGTACGCCATGACGTACGCAGCCTCCCCGGCGGGAAGGGTGCACAGCTCATATCCGGCATCGTCCGTGATCCGTGCTCCGCCAGCGCCGGCTGTAACGCGCGGCATCGCCGCCGCCATCGACCGTCCCTCCGCCGTCGTCAGGTATTGATCCATCATATACCCGCGCACCTCCGTGCCGCCCGTGCCGCAGGCAATGCGCACATAGCGCCACTCGCCCTCCGCGCCCAGCGACTCCACGCGCACGCCGGTATAGTACCGGCCGAGAGATTCCGCGTTTTTGCCCGGCGCAAAGCGCAGATTGAGCCGCTGATCCCATGCGCCGGGGTTGAGCACATAGAAGCTCTCCGCCAGCGCGCCTGCCGCTGCCAGAAGGCATACAAGGAATACAACCATTGCTGTCCGCTTCATCTGCCGTACCTCCGATCTCTGTCTGATCCTATGACGATGCCGTGCGGCGCTTTGTTTCACGCCGCCGCACGTTTTCTCACAGATTCTGCAGAATCAGCGCCGCGCCGGAGATCATCAGCATCACCATCACCAGACGGCGGACTCTGCGCTCATCAAGCCGCCCTGCGCTTCGCATGCCGAGGAACAGCCCCGCCAGCATGAACGGCGCAAGCATCACCACACACCATACCGTCTGCGCAGTCAGCAGTCCGGAGGCAGCGTAGACGACAATTCGGAAGGCATTCTCCGCCGTGAATACCGCGCACATATTCGCGCGGAAGGCATGGCTGTCCTTCGCCGCGCGGCTGACGTACGCGCTCAGCAGCGCGCCCACGCCGAACAGGCCGCACAGCACGCCCGAGAGCACGCCGATGACCGCCATCATCAGGCCGGAGCCGCCGGCCTTCGGCTGCGTCTTCTCGCGGGCGAGCATATCAAGGCTCACGAAGATGATCACCGCGCCGAAGAGGATCTTGATCAGGCCGGTGTCCGCGCTGCGCAGCATCAGCGCGCCAGGCAGGCTGCCCAGCAGCACCATCGCAATCAGCGGCAGGCAGATGCGCGCGTCAATCGCGCGGCGCTCACGCCATGCAATGATCGCATTGGTCGGCGCGCTGAGCAGGAGCTCGACCGGCGAGATCCCCGCATTGCTGCTGCCGAAGGCCAGAACGGAGGTGAACACCAGCGTATTGGCAAAGCCGCAGAGCCCCTTGACGTAATACGCGCACAGCGCAGCGATCATCCATATCAGCATAGTTGTCCCCTCCCGCAGCATTCATGCTGCATGCAAAACAGCCCTGCCGCCCGCTCAGGCGGCAGAGCCTGTGTTTTTCCTTATACGCGCCTTCCGGCATAGCGCTCCATGAAAGCCTGCGGCGGCTCTTCGCCGGCCAGCATGCGGCTGGCGGTATACAGATCGTCCGCCATATCAAGCACGAAATCGCTCAGCTCCAGCCCCTGCTTCCACTGCGCCGGGATGGCGTCAAAGCCGATCCACGCACCGAGGATATTGCCGGCCACCGCGCCGGTGGAATCGCTGTCGCCGTCGTGGTTGACCGCGGCGGCCAGCGCTGCGCTCAGGTCATCGGCATGGCGCAGGCAGCAGTATACGGCAATCGCCAGCGCCTCCTCGCCGACCCATCCCTCGCCGAGCTGGCGGATATTCTCAAGGTCGCTCCGGTCGTTCTTCGCCAGTTCGATCGCTCTGTTTGTCAGCACGACGGCACGCCCGTACTCCGGCATATCGCTGAACATACGCTCGGTCATCTCCACGCTCTCACGCACCACGTCCTCCAGCGTCAGCGCATCGTCCTCCCGATACGCCGCGCGGGCAACGATATGCGTGAGCATCGCGGCGGGGATATAGCCCAGCGGATGACCGTGCGTGATCGCAGCCAGCTCTGCCCCCAGCACGCAGAGCTTGTCGCTCAGCTGCGCGCCCGCCATCAGGCCGAGCGGCGCGACGCGCATCACGCCGCCGCAGCCCTTGCTTTTATTGAATGGGCTGTCGATGCTGCCCATCCTCCCGCTGCAGATTGCGCTCATACAGGTATTGCCCGGCGCGCGCGCAGCAAAAAGCCGCTTCTCCTGCATCAGATGCGAATCCGTCTCGCGCAGGCTGTCGCCCCACTGCGTGGCATACCAATCCTGATAGGCCCGGTAGACATAGACGGCGCGTCCATGCTGCGCCCTGCCCACGTGCTGATCCGCCGCATGGCCAAGAAGACCGTCCGCAGTAAAGAGCGTCATCTGCGTATCGTCGGAGATCGCCGCCACGTCCATCCCGCGGAAGGGTCTGTATGCGCGGATGCCTCCCTCGCCAAACTCCCGCACAATGGCGTCATAGCGCTTGAACTCCACATAATAGCCCAGCGCATCGCCCGCCGCGCCGGCAATCAGGCTGCCGCGGATCCTGTCCTGCAGCGTCTTTCCTGTCATCATGCATCCCTCCGCTGTGATTGTGATATGGGCATCATACGCCATGCCCCGCGGGGCGCTGTCTACCGGCGGTGGAGAATCATTCCTTCCCGCAGGCGTCGATGACCTTCTTATAAGGGGCGAGCATGCCCTCGTTCATGGCGTTGCCCATTCTGGCCCGGATCTTCCTGCTGGAGAGCAGCAGACCCACCAGATACATTTTGATCACAAGGCCCTTCTTCTTCTGCGGGAAGTCGTACTGACCATGCGCCTTGTAGAACCTGTGATCCGCCTTCATCATGCCCTGCATCTGGTAGATCAGGTCGCGGAAGATCTTCATGCCGCCCACGCCGTAGAAGTTCTGCGGCTGCGCATACTTATGCTCCAGCGCGTAGGCAAGCGAATCCGCCAGCTGATCGATCTGCGCGTCGGTGTCATGCTCATCCGTCGCCGTGCCGCAGAGCGTGTTGCCGCCGACCTGCGCCCGCGCCTCGATGATCGTCCGCAGGTTCTCCTCTGCGCTCAGGCAGCCGCTGACCAGATAGCCCATCGGCATGCCCATGGTCACCGTGCGGTGCCCGTTGCAGAACTGCCTGTCGTCGTACATCTTGAAGCGCGCACCCATCGAATGATCGCGGACGGTGAAGGCGTAGATGATCGCCTGCCCGCTCTGGATCGTCTCGCGCAGGAAGGTGTCAAACCCATCCTTATACACGCACACGCCGTCCGTCGCGCAGTTAAAGCAGCCCAGACAGCCGCCGCGGAAGGGGAACTCCCGCAGATTGACCACGCGGGTCTTGTACGGCAGCACAGCGCGGAAGCGCGCGATCATCGCCGCGAGCGCATCGCTGCCCTCGTCAAGATCCGCGACGATCACCACATCTCCTGTCTTGCCGTCGCCCGGCTCCCCCGGCACGGTCGCTGCGGCAGGCGTATACGGCACATGCACAAGGCGCCGGGGCTCGCAGTATCCGCGCTGCATATCATGCAGCACGCGCTCAAAGAACGCGCAGGCCTCCTGCTGCCCGCGCTCGGCAAGCAGATCGTCCATATCCGCAGACAGGCCGCGGAGCACGCGCAGCCCCATCTCCTCGCAGTTATCCTGAATATAGCGGTGCGCCGTCACGTCGTAGAAGTGCTTGGACGTGGTGATCTGCGTCGCGTACTTGCCGGCGACATTCACGCCGTGCGTCTTCATCAGCTCGATGAGCTTATGCAGCTGACAGGGCGCGATGAACGTATACACCGGATAGGAGAAAAGCAGCAGATCCGCCGCCTCCATCGCCGCCTTCACCGGCGTAAAATCCTTCTCCATGGACGCAATGCGCTGCCCGGCATGCAGCACGGTAAAGGTATGCTGCGGGTATTTCTTCTCCAGATAGCGCACCGTCTGCAGGGTGATGCTGTATTCGCCCTTCGGGCTGCCGTTAATCACAAGAATCTTCATGGTCTTTTCCTTTCATTTGTATATACGGCTCATTCGTCCGGCTTCTGCGTCTGCAGCAGGAGCAGCCGCCTGTCAAAGCCGCCGCGCTCCTGCGCCTTGCGCGCGCGGATGGCCTCCACCTCGGCAATCGAGCTGCCCCGCGCCGCAGCAACGGCACGGATGACCTCCATCAGATCCGCCAGCTCCTCCATGGATTTGCTCTCCATATACTCAGCAAGCTCCTCGGAAAGCTTCTCCTCGAGCATGGCAATATACTCCGCCTCATCCATTTCGCGCGTGATGCAGCTGCCGCCGCTTCGCTCAATGATCTCCGGGATACGGTCGCGGATCAGCTTATGATACTTCATCCTCATCGCCCCTTACCAGCAGAGCACCTCATGCCCGTCCTCCGTGACCAGCACCATGACCTCCCACTGCGCGGAGGGATAGCCGTCCTCGGTGTAGATCTCCCAGTCGTTGTCCTCATAGACGATCACGTCCGGATCGCCCATATTGATCATCGGCTCGATGGTGAAGATCATGCCCGGCACAAGCACCATGTCCGTGCCCTTCTTCGTGATATAGCTGACATACGGATCCTCATGGAACTCCAGCCCCACGCCGTGGCCGCCGATCTCGCGAACGACGGAGAAGCCGTTCGCCTCGGCATGCCGCCAGATCGCCTCCGCCACATCGCCCAGATGCCCCCACGGGCGCACCTGCTCGAGGCCGCGCTGCACGCACTCGCGGGCGACGTCCACCAGCTTCTGCGTGTCCTCGTCGATCTCGCCGACACAGAACATGCGGGAGGAATCGGAGAAATAGCCGTCAAGGATCGTCGAGCAGTCGACGTTGACGATATCGCCCTCCTCCAGCTCAAACTCCTCCGACGGGAAGCCGTGGCACACCTGGTCGTTGACCGATGTGCACACGCTGAACGGATAGCCCTGATAGCCAAGCGGCGCGGGCACGCCGCCCAGCTCCGCCGTGCGCTCGCTGACGATGCGGTCAATCTCCGCGGTGGTCATGCCCTCGCGGATCCTTTCCGCCACGGCGTCCAGCACAGCCATATTCACACGGCAGCTCTCGCGGATCTTTGCGATCTGCGCGGGCGTCTTGAGCATCGCGCGTGTGGGCACGACATGCCCCTGACGGCGCATTTCCTCCATCCTGCGCTCGATCGCCTCATGGCAGCAGCCATATGCCTTTCCGCTGCCGCACCAGCAAAGCCCGCCCGAAGCGGGCGTATATTCCAGATTCACATTCATCCTGTCCTCCTGTGCGCCGCAGCGCATCATCAGCCCAAGCGGCAAGCCGCTGTTCATCCATGTTATCCTTGTCCTTTTCGACACAGAGGGTGCGTCCTCCTGCCGCACGCGCTGCCGGATTCTCCCCGCGCTTGCCAGCGGCGGCGCGATATAGTATAATCAGCCTATCGCATTAAAGCAGCAAAGGAGACTGTTTATGAATACGCAGACCATTGACCGCATCCTTAAGCAGACGGCCTATGTGCGCATGGGCGGCACCGACGAAGAGCTGCGCTGCGCTGAATACCTGACCGCTGAATGCAGGGCGCTCGGGCTTGACGCGCATCTTGAGACCTTCGAGGTGCAGATGGCGACGATCCGCTCCGCCTCCCTCACCGCAGACGGCCGCAGCATCCCCTGCAAGGGCTACCTCAACGCGGGCAGCGGCGCCGTCGAGGCCCCGCTGTACTACCTCCCCTCCGACGACGCATGCTCTCTGGCGGGCTGCCGCGGCAAGATCGTCATGATCGACGGATATCTGGGCTACTGGCGCTATCAGGATCTGCTCAGCAGCGGCGCAGTCGGCTTCATCACCTATGACGGCAACGCCAATTACGCCGACAGGGACATCGATCAGCGCGAGCTGCGCGCCCATGTCTCCAAGGGCGTGAAGATCCCGGGCGTGAACATCAACGCCAAGGACGCCATCGCCATGATCCGCGACGGCGTGCAGACCGTGCGCATTGAGCTCGAGCAGGACGAATACATGGGCGAGAGCCGCAACGTGGTCTGCGATATCCCGGGCACGACGGAGGAGACCATCGTCCTCTCCGCGCACTATGACACCACGTCCCTCTCCACCGGCGCATACGACAACATGTCCGGCTGCATCGGCCTGCTGGGCATCGCCGCCGCGCTCAAGGACAAGCCCCTGCGCCGAAGCCTGCGCCTCGTCTTCTGCGGCAGCGAGGAGCGCGGCCTGCTCGGCTCGAAGGCCTACTGCGCAGCGCACGAGGACGAGCTGGCCAGCGTCGCCCTCAACATCAACCTCGATATGATCGGCTGCATCATGGGCAAGTTCATCGCCTGCTGCACCGCAGAGGAGAAGCTGGTGCATTTCATCGAGTACCTTGCCTCCATCGAGGGCTTCGGCGTGAAGGCTCGTCAGGGCGTGTACTCCAGCGACTCCACGCCGTTCGCCGACAAGGGCGTGCCCGCTGTCTCCTTCGCGCGCATCGCGCCGCAGAACACCGCGACCATCCACAACAGCTATGACACGCTCGCCGTGATGAAGGCTGATCAGCTGGCGAAGGACGTCGATTTCCTCGTCCGCTTCACGGACATGATGGCTAACGCCGCCCGCTGCCCGGTCTCCCGCGAGATCCCGGAGAAGATGAAGGACAAGCTGGACATCTACCTCACCCGCAAGCGCGATAAGGGCGAATAACCCGATCATCGCTGCCGCCGCTCCGCAGAGGAGCGGCGGTTTTTTGCTTCATTTCTGACCCGTTCATTTCTCCGTTGCAGAACCTATATTATTCATATATAATGACCCTACGATATGATCCCGATGAAGAAGGTGCTGTTTATGGAAATGATGCTCTGCACGCTTGCTGCGCTGGCCGCCGGCGTCGGCACGGGGCTGGCCGGGCTGTCCGCGGCGACTGTCATGGTGCCGGTGATGCTGGTGCTCTGCCCGTCGTTCGCCGGGGAGACGGGCGCATACCACGCCACAGCGATCGCGCTGGCCTCCGATATCCTCGGCTCGGCCTTCACCTCGGCGATCTACATCCGCCACAGGAACATCGACCTGCGCCGCGGCGGCGTGATGATGGCCTGCATCATCACGATGTGCATCGCCGGCAGCATCGCCGCATGGTATGCCGGCAACGTCGTGCTGGGCACCTTCTCGCTCTTTCTCTGCGTGGGCATCGGCATCCGCTTCCTGCTCAAGCCGGACACCCAGCGCGAGCACACCGTAAAGAAGGGCGCACGCCTTGACCTCAAGGGGCTGGCGATCTCGCTGTTCTTCGGCCTGACAATCGGCTTTGGCACGGGCTTCGTCGGCAGCGGCGGCGGCATGATGATGCTGGTGGTCTTCACCGCATTCCTCGGCATGGAGCGAAAGAGCGCCGTGGGCACCAGCACGCTGATCATGACCTTCACTGCGCTGATCGCCTTCGTCAGCCACGCGATGGTCGACCCCGCCATCGTCTTTGAAAAGGGCGATATCCTGCTGCTGTGCATCGTCGTGGAGTCCGCGGCAAGCATTGTCTCCGCGCGCTTTGCCAACAGGGTGAACAGCCGGATTGTCGGGCTGGTGACCGGCGCTGTGCTGACCGTGCTGGGCGTCGCCATGCTCGCCATCCATTACCGCGAGGCGCTGGCGGGATGCGCGCTGCTGATGGGTGTGCTGCGCTGCTTCGGGCAGTATCTGCTGTATCTGGGCGCATGCCTTGCCGTGCTGCTCAGCTGCCGCGCGCTGCTGCCCATCAGCGCGGAGCTGTGGCGCAAGGCGCTGCACTCCATCGCCTATACCTCTTCGCTGTTCATGATGCTGGTCTCGCATGACTGGGCGGCGGCCTGCGCCTGCTGCCTGATCTTTGCCGCCGTCGTCTACCCGATTCTCCAGCTTGCCGAGCGCTGGCAGGGCTATGACCGCCTGTTCACCCAGCGCCGCCCGGGCGAGGTGAAGCAGAGCCTGCTGCTGCTCTTCTGCAGCCATGCCGCGCTGATCGCGCTGTGCTGGGGCTGGCTGGGCAGGCCGTATATCGCCGTATCCGCCATCCTGATGTGGGGCACGGGCGATACCGCCGCCGCGCTCGTGGGCAAGCGCTTTGGCCGTCATCACGTCCATCTTCCGCTGGCGGACGAGCGCAAGACGTGGGAGGGCAGCCTTGCGATGCTGGGCTGCGCGCTCTGTGCGGGCTTCATCTCCCTCGCTGTGCTCTCCTCCTATTCCCTGCCGGTCTGCCTGCTGCAGGCTGCCGCCGCAGCGCCCGTCGCGGCATACGTCGAACTGATCAGCCATGGCGGCACCGACACGGTGAACGTGCCCGTCGCCTGCGCACTGTGTCTGGCGGCGATGAGCCTGCTGTAAGAATCACCGTCCGCCGCCCCAAAGGAGCGCAGAGGCATCCTCTGCGTTCCTTTATTTCTGCCCGGCATTTCTGGCAGAAATCCGGATTCATTGCGCTGGACAAAGCCCCTGCGTACGCGATACAATATCCTATAGAAGCAGACTGCCGCAGCAGCCGTCAGTTTCCCGTGATCAGGCAACAGCTAGTATCGGAGGGTATGATATGAATTCCTATGAACGCATCAAGCGCATGTACGAGCACAGGGACGCCGACAGAATCCCCATTGTCGACAAGCCGTGGGACGGAACCATCCGCCGCTGGCACAACGAGGGGATGCCCAAGGGCGTCGACTGGCGCGACTATTTCGGCGCGGACAAGGTAAGCACGATCAGCATCGACATTTCCCCCCGCATGCCCGAACGGATTCTGGAGGAGACCGACCGCTACTACATCGCCACCTCCCCTTGGGGCGTGACGATGAAGCACTTCAAGGAGGAGGATTCCACCCCGGAATTCCTCGACTTCACCATCACGACCGAAGAAGCATGGGAGAAGGCCAAGCAGCAGATGACGCTGGACGACGACCGCATCCCGTGGCAGATGCTCCGCGATCATTACGACAGATGGCGCGCGGAAGGGCACTGGATTCAGGGCATCTTCTGGTTCGGCTTTGATGTCACGCATTCGTGGATGATGGGCACGGAGAATCTGCTTATCGCCATGCTCGAGGAGCCGGAGCTGGTGGAGGATATGTTCGCCACCTATCTGGATCGCTCGGAGAGGCTCTTCAGCCGCCTCTGGGACGCAGGGTATCACTTTGACGAGATGTTCTGGTATGACGACATGGGCTATAAAGGCACAACCTTCTTCTCCCCCGCCCTGTACCGCAGTCTCCTTCAGCCCTATCACACCCGCGCGGTCAAGTGGGCGCATGATCACGGCATTTACGCTCAGCTGCATTCCTGCGGCGACGTGCGCACGCTGCTGCCCGACATCGTTGCCACCGGCGTGGACGCGCTCAACCCCATTGAGGTGAAGGCGGGCATGGACGTCCTGAAGATCAAGAGAGAATGGGGCGACAGGCTGACGCTACGCGGCGGCATCAACGCCGTGCTCTGGAGCGATGCGGAGAAGATCCTCGCCGAGATTGACGAGAAGATCCCCGTGCTCAAGGAGAACGGCGGCTTCATTTTCTCCTCCGATCACTCCATTCCCAACAGCGTTTCCCTTGAGAACATGCGGCTCATCATGGAGCGGGTCAGGCACGCGGGCAGCTACTGATCATCCGGTTCCCGCCGCGGGGCGCATGATCGCGGTGCATTCATCTCAGCGCAGCCGGAAACGAATCCATTTCACCGTTCAATTGCACATCCAATTCGGTTTTGAACCATTTTTCGACACAATCAGCAATTTTTACTGCATATGCTTCATTTTATTGCCGTTCAGGGATTGTATTTCCTTGAAAGATCATGTATAATCCCAAGTATCATTTATTGGAGGTGTCCTTCATGAAAAAGTTTCTTGCTCTGACCCTCGTTTTCGTTATGATGTCCCTCGCGGCCGTCGCTATGGCCGACACCGTCAAGATCGGCGTCTTCGAGCCGGCTTCCGGCGATAACGGCGCCGGCGGCAAGCAGGAAGTTATCGGCATGGAATATGCCAATACCATCGTCCCCACCGTCGAAGTCGGCGGCAAGACCTATGACGTCGAGCTCGTCATCGTCGACAACCAGTCCGCGACCGACAAGGCCGTCTCCGCCGCGCAGGAGCTGGTCGACGCCGGCGTGAGCATCGTTCTGGGCTCCTACGGCTCCGGCGTGTCCATGGCGGGCGGCGAAGTCTTCGCCGACGCTGAGGTTCCGGCCATCGGCGCTTCCTGCACCAACCCGGGCGTGACCTCCCTGTGCGACTACTACTGGCGCGTCTGCTTCCTGGATCCGTTCCAGGGCACCGTCATGGCGAACTTCGCCAAGGATGAGTTCGGCGCGAAGACCGCGTACGTCCTCAGCCAGCTGGGCGACGACTACACCACCGGCCTGGCCACCTACTTCGCCAAGGCGTTTGAGTCCATGGGCGGCACCGTGATCAACGAGCAGTTCACCGAAGGCACCTCTGACTACACCGCCTACCTGACCAACGCGATCAACGGCGGCGCGGACGTCATCTTCTGCCCGACCAGCACCACCGTCGCGGCCCTGCTGATCGACCAGGCTGCCTCCATGAACATCGCCATCCCGATGCTGGCCGGCGACACCTGGGAGTCCTCCGTTATCCTGGATGCTGCCAAGGGCACCAACCTGACCATCTGCATGTCCACCTTCTTCGACGAGAACGACGGCAACGCTGTTGCGGCTGAATTCGTTCAGGGCTTCAAGGCGTGGCTGAACGCCAACCCGGACAAGAAGACCAACAACGGCGGCAACGACATCGTCGCGGCTGTCTCCGCGCTGGGCTATGACGCGTACATGGTCGCCATTGAGGCCATCAAGGCTGCCGACTCCATCGACAGCATCGCGATCGCCGAGGCGCTCCCGTCCGTCGTGACCACCGGCGTCACCGGCAACATCTCCTTCGACGAGATCGGCGACGCGAACAAGGATATGGCCTACATCAAGAAGGCCAACACCGAGACCGGCGCGTTTGACTTCGTGAAGACCCAGACTGTTGCGGAGCTCGCGGAGTAATCCATTCGCTCTAATGGCATATGCCTGATCTGCCGAACCCGCGTTTCTGAGCGCGGGTTCGGTTTATATCCGGCGAATATGCCGCAACTCACACGGGGTCTCTCCCCCCATCCTACAAGACGGAGGCGTTCTAACATGTTTGACAAAATGCTGCCTTACCTGCTGTCGGGCATTTCGGTAGGCGGCCAGTATGCCCTCATCGCCGTCGGATACACGATGGTATACGGCATCCTGCGCCTGATCAACTTTGCCCACGGCGATATCTTTACTGCCGCAGGCTTCTTTATGGTGTACATCGCCGCGTCCCTGCCGGTGCAGGCGGCCATCCCGCTCGTCGTGGTGCTGACGGTTGCCCTTGGCTATCTGGTCGAGCGCGTCGCGTATAAACCGCTGCGCACCGCGCCGCGCATGTCCGTCATGATCTCGGCGATCGGCGTTTCTTACCTGCTGCAGAACCTGATGTGGTATGTGACCGGCGGTCTGGCCAAGCAGTATCCGACCATTCCGTTCATCTCCAATTCGATCACCATCGGCACGGCAACGACGAAGGTCGTCACCCTCGTCACCCCGCTGCTGACGATTCTGCTGGTCATCGCGCTGGTCACCGTCATCCAGAAGACCAAGATCGGCATGGCCATGCGCGCCGTGTCAAAGGACTTTGAGACCGCACAGCTGATGGGCATCAAGATCAACTCCGTCATCTCCACCACGTTCATCATCGGCTCGCTGCTGGCTTCGATCGGCTCCGTGCTCTATTTCTCCAACTACACCTCCGTCACCCCGACCGTGGGCGCGATGCCCGGCCTGAAGGCCTTCGTTGCGGCCGTGTTCGGCGGCATCGGCTCCATCCCGGGCGCAGTCATCGGCGCATTCATCATCGGTATCTGTGAGAACATCATCAAGGCGCTTGGCTACACGACCTTCTCCGACGCCTTCACCTTTGCGCTCCTGATCGTGATCCTGCTGTTCAAGCCCACCGGCCTGTTCGGCGAAAAGACTTCTGAAAAGGTATGAGGTGAGCAGCATGAAGAAATCGACGAAAAACCTCATCAATATCGCGCTGCTGATCCTGATGTTCGCCGTGGTGTACATGCTCGAGCAGCAGTTCGGCCGACGCTCCATGCTCATCACCGTGCTCAAGAAGGGCGCCATCTACGCCCTGATCGCCGTCTCCATGAACCTGCTCAATGGCTTCACAGGCCTGTTCTCCCTCGGTCAGGCGGGCTTCATGCTGGTGGGCGCATACACCTACGCCGTGCTGACCATCCCCATGGCCAAGCGCGCGGCTGTCTACCAGTACTATGACGGCGGCATCATCGGCTTCACCGCCCCGGCCATCGTCGGTATCCTTGCGGCAGGCCTGCTGGCTGCGCTGCTCGCGGCGCTCATCGGCATGCCGGTGCTCCGGCTCAAGAGCGACTACCTGGCCATCGCCACCCTCGGCTTTGCCGAGATCATCCGCGCGATCATCCAGTGGGATACACTCGGCCCGATCACCAACGGCTCCAACCTGCTCAAGACCTACCCCACCTTCAAGTCGGTCATTCCCGTCTTTGCGGCGGCGACGATATGCATTGCCGTGATCGTATTCCTGATCAACTCCACCTACGGACGCGCCTTCAAGGCCATCCGCGACGATGAGATCGCCGCCGAGGCCATGGGCATCAACCTCTTCCATCACAAGCAGATGGCGTTCGTCATCTCCTCCTTCTTTGCAGGCATCGGCGGCGCGCTGCTGGCCATGTATCAGGGCTCCCTGCAGGCCAACGCCTTCAAGTCTTCCATGACCTATGAGATCCTGCTCATCGTCGTCATCGGCGGCATGGGCTCCATCAGCGGCTCGGTGATGGCCAGCTTCCTGTTCATCGCCTGCAGCGAATGGTGGCTGCGCTTCCTGGATACCGAGATGGTTCTCTTCGGCGGCACGTTCAAGGTTCCGTTCCTGCGCTCCGGCTTCCGCATGGTGGTCTTCTCCATCGTGATCATGATCGTTGTGCTCTTCTTCCGCAAGGGCATCATGGGTGAAAAGGAGCTGTGGGATCTGTTCACCCCCCGCAAGAAGAAAAAGGAGGTCAGCAAGCAATGAGCCGCAATGTATTGCATGTAGAGAACGTAACGATGCAGTTTGGCGGCGTCGTTGCGGTCAACAACCTCTCCATGGACATTAACGAGGGCGAGATCGTCGCCCTGATCGGCCCGAACGGCGCCGGCAAGACCACGGCATTCAACTGCATCACGGGCGTCTATGAGCCCACCAATGGCCGCGTGGATTTCATGGGCCAGACCATCGTCGAGAACTACCCGACCGGCAAGATGAAGCGCAGCTATGCAGGTGAAAACGACGGGAAATACACCCGCAAGATCGTGCGTACGCCCGACAAGATCACCGCGCTGGGCATCGCGCGTACCTTCCAGAATATCCGCCTGTTCAAGAGCCAGACGGTGTTTGACAACGTGCTGATTGCCATGCACATGCGCCGCACAAGCAATGTCTTCACCGCCACCTTCCGCCTGAACATGAAGGAAGAGCGGCAGATGCGCGAGGAGACCATGGAGCTGCTGAAGATCGTCGGCCTCGACGGCGTCGCCAACGAGCTGGCGACCTCCCTGCCCTATGGCCAGCAGCGCCGCCTTGAGATCGTGCGCGCGCTCGCCACGCATCCCAAGCTCCTGCTGCTTGACGAGCCTGCCGCCGGCATGAACCCGCAGGAGACGGCGGAGCTGGGCGTTTTCATCAAAGAGATTAAGGATCGGTTCAACCTGACCGTCTTCATGATTGAGCATCATATGAATCTGGTCATGGGTATCTCCGATCGCATCTACGTCATCGACTTCGGCAAGCAGATTGCCGAGGGCACGCCCGCCGAGGTGCGGGACAATCCCGCCGTCATCGCGGCGTATCTGGGGGTGGATGAAGAATGATCATGCTGAAGGTCACCGACCTGAAGGTCAACTACGGCGGCATCGAGGCGCTCAAGGGCATCAGCTTCGACGTCCGCCAGGGGCAGATCGTCTCCCTGATCGGCGCAAACGGCGCGGGCAAGTCCACGACGCTGCGCGCCATCTCCGGGCTGGTCAATCCCAGCAGCGGCAGCATCAATTTCATGGGACGCGACATCACCTCTTTCAACTCGCAGAAGATCGTCGCCGAGGGCGTCGCGCTCGTCCCGGAAGGACGCCGCGTCTTCTCCAACCTGACCGTCAAGGAGAACCTCAAGATCGGCGCCTATCTGCGCAAGGACAAGGATGAGATCGAAGAGGGCATCAAGGATATCTACCGCCGCTTCCCCCGCCTGCGCGAGCGCGAATGGCAGCTGGCCGGTACGCTCTCCGGCGGTGAGCAGCAGATGCTCGCCGTCGGCCGCGCGATGATGGCCAAGCCGAAGCTGCTGATGATGGACGAGCCGTCCCTCGGTCTGGCTCCGCTGGTGGTCAAAGATATCTTCTCCATCATCCGCGACCTGAAGAGCGAGGGCATCACCATCCTGCTCATCGAGCAGAACGCCAACGCCGCGCTGCGCTGTGCTGACTTCGGTTTCGTCATGGAGACCGGCCGCATCACCATCACCGGCAGCGGACCCGAGCTCCTGGTCAACAAGGCCGTCAAGGACGCATACCTCGGATCGAATTGATTTCTATACGCACGCCCCCCCTCTCTGCACGGAGATGCGCAGGGAGGGGGGCGTATTGCATTCCATTCGCATGCAGGCGGTATCCCAGCCGATTCCGATCGGCTCAATCAGAACTTCCATCTCGACGGGAAACGCGCCTCCCAAAGTTCAGCCACGACCTGATCCACGAGATGATAATCCTCCACGCCAAGACGCCTCATGGCCTCTTTGATGGTGTCCTCCATGATTTCCCTGTCCGGGAGATCATGTTCCTTCATGTAAAAAATCCACGATCCGCAAAGAACCCGTATCATCCTGTCTTCAGTGACCATTGCGCTGCGCTCTCCTCTCCTGCATCATTGCCTCAAGTTCACCATCAAACAGTTCAATATGGTGGACAGCAAGCTTACGAAGGAGTTCACGGATTGTGGCCTCCCGGATTTCAAGGTCGGGATCATTCGCCTCGCGCAGATCACAGATATACTCTGCCATGGTCTGTCTGGCGAAAGCATCAACCGTCTCATATGCCTCAAGGACGCCGCGCTCTATCTCTTCGTCCGTCATTCTACGCGCCACGGTATCGCCTCCCCATCAGTCGTCACACGGCTCCAGGTAGTTACCCCGCGCGTTCAATTCATCATCCCTGCGGCAGAAACGCTCATATACCGCATCAAACTTCTCCCCATTGTCGATGCCAATGCGGCCAAGGATCTCCTTCACAAACGCATACTTCTTCTCAAGGTCAGGGTCTTTCTTTTTTCTGCAATCAAACATCCACATGGCGTACAGAATATGGACGGTTCTCTCATCGTGTACCATTACTTCGCCGCCTTTCTCTCTTCTTCCATCTGCCTGAGCTCATCGTCAAACAGTTCGAGGTCACTCACAGCAAGACGTCTCATCGCATCGCGAGCCATGCCTTCCTTCATTTCAAGGTCAGGATCGTTTGCCTCCCTGAGCTCACAAATCAATTCAGCCATCGCATGGCGGGTGCGGACATCCCACATGAGTTCTTCTTGAAGCACTTCCAGTATCGGTCTACCCTTACCTCTTGCCATATCATCGCCTCCGTTATCAAGTCACATTAATCATCATCTTACCCTTTTGAGCGGAGCATGTCAACCAACGGTTTTCATATTATCACCAATGACCATCCTCATCTCAAAAGAAAAGCACCTTCGTTTCCACACCGCCAAATTCCGATTCCCAGAACCTGAAACAGTATGAAACGAAGGCATAAACCTTTGAGCGTTTATTGTTATCAGCACAGCATTGATCACCAGCAAGGCCAACCGCAGGCGCCGGTTACGCTGCCAGGCGAAACAGATACGCATTTTCCTATATAGCAAAGAACAGAAAGCCAGTCATTCCAACAGCTTCCTGTTCTCTTGCGTTATGAATTCTCCTTATTCACAGAATCCATGCCATCGCAGCTATGCTGCTGGGACGCAATCTGCACCCCGCCCATGCCAAGCGCAGTCTTTATCCCCATACCTGCATACGGAGCAAAGCAATACAGCGTTCTGAACACTTCTGCAAGCGGCGCAGGCAGGCGCACATCCAGAACCACCTTTCCAATAAAGGAGGGGATTCTCGTCTGCTTCAATGAATGCCGGAGCGTCTGCAGCTTATAATCCGTAATATATACACCGCGAAGAATGGCTTGCATTGCATCCGGGTCATCCAGCGTGACTTCAGGATAGCATAGATTCCAATGACCGACCAATGACTGAAGGATCAAGGCTTCCTGCGGGAAGATCACATAGCGGCCATTCTGTTTAAACGATGTCGGCGCAGAAAACAGAAACTCATATCGCTTCGCCTCCGGAAGTGCATGAGCGCGCTGGATAAACGCTTGCGCAGAGTCGATCCGTTCTATTTGCCGCATACCAAATCGGATTGTCTGCCGATGGAGATCCGCCTCCTTGACTTGCTCAAGAACAGGCAAAAAGAGCGCGATCGCTTCATCATTGAGCAGATTGACAATCCACCAGTCCTCTTGCGCCTTGTGATCATGCCAGACATATTGACTGACAGGCCGAATCCCCTGTTCATGCATGCGATCCCCCTCTTCATGGGGGATCATTGACAACAGCCACGCATACAGAGGATAGGCAAGAGCGGCGCCGTAAGGCTCTTCACGCCCTTTAAGCCGAAGAGCAGCCCGGACAATCACCCGATGATCACCTCACAAGCGCCAAAGCTGTACAGCCTGCCTTTGAACCTGCCGTACTTCATCGTTCGCGGAGAAATCCCCAGCGCTTTATCCCGATCATGATAATGCTTACGGAACGCACGAGCAAGGTATTCGGATGTATAGACAAGGCCCTGTTCCTCTCCGAGATATGGATACGCCAGGCTCTTGGTAAAGAATCCCGCGCCTCCGCCGATATACAGGGTATTCTGCCCGCTCAGCGGCGCCGGATTAATCGGAGGAGCGAAATGGGATGCATATGCACGCCTACCATACTCTGCAAACATGTTAATCGCATCCATGATGGACTGCACCGTAATGCGTCCTTTCAGAATCGACTGATCCAGCGTCAGCCTCAGGCAAACCGCAGCGCCCGGAGCAATGCATTCTCTGCAGAGATTGATGGCGTGCGTATCCCCTGTCACCGAACTGTCAATCTTCTGAACCAGCGTAAACATACGATCGTCGATCGGCTTGCTGTCCGAGATCTGGATGCCGCGCATGATGCTGTTGACCGCATCTCTTGCATTGCGCTGGTTCAGGTTAAGCGAATGCAGGTATTTCCACTCAGGCAATTCTCTTTCTGCCATATGCGTTTCAGCGTTTTCTCCGGCCATGGCCTGATAGAGAAGCGCCGTCCTGATTGCGCCTTTGATACTGCTGCCGGGAATATAGGCTCTCCCCTGCGTATCGCGCATGAACCGGCAGATATCCTTGAGCGAATGCTGCGCATCAATCGCATCACCAACGGAAACCTCATAGCGGATTGCCGGTGCAACCTCATGCTGCATAAGGCCGCATTCACGGAAAAGGAACACATACAAATCGCCGCCGGGTCTCAGGCAAAACGCCTCAAACTGATCCACCAATCCTCTGCGGATGAGCAGATCAAAAAAGAGAGGCTCGTTAAGAAATGCAACTGTATTCTTGCGGGCGTTGAAAATGAACTCTTTTTTCGGCGTCTTTTCTCCGCTGCCGATAAACAGCGGTCCACGAGTCACCAGCTTCAGCTCATATACCTGCAGATGATCCTGTGCAATCAAAACGACACCCCCAGCATAATCGGCTTTGCATAGCGGTATACAGGATGCTTGCCGGACGGAACCGTGTTATACAGTTTCCCCGAGAATGGCCTTGCAAGCATGGCTCCTGCAGCAAGATAATACTGCGTGCTCTTTCTCTGCGGCGTACTGCTGAATGTATCCGACTGGACATAGCCGCCGCGGCGAACAAGCTGATACTGCGCCTCCTCCAGCACAGCCTCCAGCTCTTCATCTCCCGGCAGGCTGGTTGTCAGCAGCAGATGATGCCTTGGGGCTGTATGGGTCAGCGCATCACGAAGCCAACAGATCTGCGCATCGTCAGACTGTTCCAGACGAATGACCTTCTCAACCGAAAACGTGCCAAACCCCGAACTGACTTTGCCGCCTATACCGCCCAAACCAAGGGCGGCAACCAGCTGTTCAAGCGCCTCCATCTGCGCCTTCGTACTGCAGGCCGCAAGAAAATACAAACCGCAGGAAGGAAGGAATCTGTAAACGCCAACCTGGTACGGACGGGTATCCTCTCCGTCCCTGACAGAAGCAAACGTGCGGGTGTCCGTTATGCCAAACGGCTCTTCATCCGGCACGTACAGCTGCTCCCCCTGTATCGACATCTCAAATCTGCCCATGTCCCGCACAGGAATCCACGCCGTTTTCTTGATCGCCTTGCGCAGATGCGCCGGGACATCCTGTTTATGAGACGAGGCTATGCAGGGCTTGGGCAGATAATAGACGTCTCTTCCGTCCCGTTCGCGCCAGGGCATGCTGTCGCTCAGAAGCAGCGCCCCGGCCTTCGCCTGTGCGCACAGCTGCTCAATGCCGGCCTCTCCGTGAAGTGTTCCCGCAGTATGGCACAGCGCCGAAAACAGCGTATCCGCGCAGAAATGATCGGCAGAGGTATACAGGGAAAGCGCCGAATCAGACTGACCGAAATGCACAGCGCCGTCAAAGCGCAGCTTAAACAGGCAATAATCCATAGTTTTCTACCTTATCAAAGACGTCCTTCAGCGCCTGAGCTGATATATCCGACTCCACCCGCTCAAAGCGGAAGTTGCCCAAGGCGACGCGTCCGCTGCCGCGAGAACCATGGCCGCCCAGATAATCCAGCTGCAGGAGCTTCATGGCATGCGCCAGCTGCTGCATATCCTCCATGACCTCCGCCTTCTCCAGAACATCATAGACAATGCGCACGCCGAACTCCACACCGGCCACAACGCGCTCGATCTGGCGCGGATTGGCTACGGACGTCAGGCGGTTGATACCGTTTTCAATCTTGACCTCCGTCATTGCCACTTCAGTAAAGCGTTCTGCATTGCTGACAAAGCAATCCGAGAACTGGAGGCGGGAGCGCCTGACCGGATGTGCGGAACCGAACATCCGCAGAATAACAGGCTGATCATCATCATACGCAGGCATATTGTTGATATCCTGACAGAGGCTGCGCGCCAGCAGTGTGCGCAGCTTCCCCTTCAGGCTGCTGCCCGGAACGATCGGCTGATGCGTCATTGGATCACGAATGACGGGGCTATCTACAGCGCCAATGGCAGAGAACGCGCCGGAAGCGCCGATGTGCAATCCGGTGACCACCTTCATATCGCAGTAAATCACAATCTTTCCGTACATATCAGTTCTCCTTACCGCCCAGGAAACGATGGTACGCCACCAGAGCTTCCATATAGTGTGCAAACTGAATCATGTTCTTCCGGCTGGTGCCAATCCCCTTGATGTACTCCAGCAGCTGAGCCTTTTCAACGAAGGTTCTCACATCCTGCTCCCGTCCAGCATCATACACGATCCGGACGCGCAGGCGCATGAGCTTGAGCACACTCTCACCAAGCAGCTCGTCCTCAGCGCGAAGGCTCTCCGTATTGTAGATATCGTTGACCAACCCCAGAAAACCGCGCATCTTGGTGGTCGTAATACGGATTCGGCCATTGCCCATCTCCTGCAAACCATTCATCACGCGTTCGGCTGCATCCACATAATCCGCCGGAATGGGCTTGGGCTCAATCGGCTTTGACGCAGGCTGGCTGAATGAACGATTATAGCCACCACCCTGCTGGCCATAACCACGGCCATAGTTGCGATCATTATAAGGCATGCAATCATTCCGCCTTTCTGTTCATATACACATAGAGGTAAATCGCGGTGATCAGCTGTCTGCGATCCTTCTCCTGACAGGCCCACGCATACATCTGACGGGAAAACGCGTTATACAGCCCGAAAGCCGCGCTGTGTCTGGACGGCTGAAGACGCGCCAGCAGATACGCATAGCGGGCCAGATTCAGCTTATCATGCTCCGCCTCACGCAGCAGCGAGGTCATCTGATAGAGGAACGCCATGCCGCGCTCATCCTGCCCGAGGAAGAATTCCTGCAAGAGCTTCAGCTTTTCGCCCATGACCTGATCGTCAAAAACCTGCCAGGAATACGTGTGCGGCTGAAGCGGATCAAAGAGGGAGACCGCGTCCTTGCCCGGCTCGGATTTTGCCCGCTGCTCCAGCTCCGCCGTCTCATCGGCCGCAACACGAACGGGATAGCTTGCATTGAACAGACCAATACCGCCGCTGAGCGTCAGGGCGCCGCCTGTAAAAGCATGGAACTGCCGGCGGATACGAACCGCCGCCCGAAGCACATGATCCCATGCGCCAAGCAGGAAGACATCATCGCCGCCTGAATACACCACGGAAACCTGCAGCGCCTCCCCCCGGGCGAGCACCTCTCCCATATACCGCTTAAAGAACAGCGAAAGCTGACGGGAAAGCGCCGCTGTGCGCAAGAGGGTGACATAGCGATATCTCTCGGTGAGGCTGCCGGCGTTCTCCCGCTCAAACCCCGCGACAAAGGCATGACCGAGGTTGTCCACGTCCATCCGGCAGACTGCCAAACGCTTTATGCCGGCCGACGCTCTGGCCAGCTCCTCATTCTGATTGCTGGCATGGTAATCGCAGATATCCAGCCTTGTGCCGGATTGCATGCCGGCAAGCGCCAGATTCTTGGTGTATATCCGCCGCGCTGCGCCATCGGTCTTCAGCCGCTGTCGCGCAGACGCTTCGTCGATCACAGACAGATAGACCTCCCCGCCCGGCACGGGCAGCGGAAGATCATATCCGGCGGAAGCATCCGCCGTCACATAATAGACAGCACGGGACTCATCCTGAATCAGCCTGGAGATCGCCTCAAACCGCGCGCACCACGGGCAGCGATCCTCTCGCAGAACATCCGTGCTGCCGCAGACTGTGCATTCGCGTCCATCCAGATCGCCCTGTACAGCATTCAGCCGCATGATCTGCCTTGCGCTGTATCGCTGGAGCTTATTGCGGCCGATCGCAGAGGACACGCCGCTGAACACCGCCTTATACGGCGCATTCTCTGCAGGCATGTTGGTCAGGTCGTTTGCGGAGCAGGGATGCCAGCCATGCGCCATATACAGCCTGACGCCAAACTGATCAATCAGCCAGTCATTCACCCGCATCCGAACCTCACGGGCTCGCTCGCGGGTGTTTTTTGTATTCGGCAAAAGGATATAGCAATGCCCGCCGCCGCTGTATATGAGATTGGCGCGGCTAAGCCCGCAGGCAGACAGCAGCTCGTCGACATAGTGCTCCATCAGCAATTCGAGGAAGAACGAGCGGCTGCGCAGAGAACGCTGCGCGCCACGCGCGGCAACGGTATAGATGAACTTCTGGATGCCCGACAGATCCGCCGAATACATCAGGAATGCCTTTTCTTCGCGGAAAGCCATCTCCCGGTCAAACAGATAGGCACGATAATCCGTCACGCCGCGGTCAAGCAGGTATTCGCTGATACAGGCGCCGACAGCCGCCGTGATCTTCAGATGATCATACAGGGAGACATCCGGGCTCTCTCCGGTATATGTGCTGGCGGGGACATTGGATGCGCAGCCCTCCAGCAGGGCGAGCAGCGAAGCGACCCGATTCTCATCATTGGACGCATCGCCAAGCCCGCGCGCAAGCGCCCTCAGCAGCTCTCCATACCGCGCGGCAGGGACGGGCGCTGGATTTCCCGGCAGGCGCAGGCGACCATCATGAAGCGCAGGCTCAAGCGCCAGCTGATCATGCAGGCCGCAAAGATGCGTAAACACAGAGCGAAGCGGCAGCGTGCGATCAAAGCGGGGGCTATTGCCCTCCTCCTCGCGCCTGTCCGCGGCGGCGGCAATATGATCCGCGGCACAGATGATATATGCCGGGCTGTCCTTTTCCGCCCCGGACTGCCGCAGCGCGCCTGCGTGATGCCAGCGCACGCAATCAAGCACAGGGCGCCATGAGGCATCCGGCAGATGCGCGCTCAGCCATGAATAGCCTGACGCGGAGTGATCCCGGCCATCTTCTCCGGCGCGGAAGACCAGCTTGCCCACGTCATGAAGCAGACCGCCATATGTCGTCTGCAGGGTTTGCGGATTCAAGATATCACCTCCGATGGTGGTATGAAACGAGTCCCCTTGCGGGGATAAATTGAAACTAGAATAATAACCATCAAGACAAACACCCTTATGTTACCGTCCCCTTGCGGGGATAAATCGAAACGTGAAATCTCATACAAGGTGATTCAGGCTGCGCTGTTACCGTCCCCTTGCGGGGATAAATTGAAACTTTTTTCTGCTCAACCGGCGTCGGCCCATCAGATTGTTACCGTCCCCTTGCGGGGATAAATTGAAACGTGATCGAGCTGTGGAGATCGAGAAATTCGAAATCGTTACCGTCCCCTTGCGGGGATAAATTGAAACAGGCTGTTGATGTTGAAGGTGATTAAATGGCAGGTTTACCGTCCCCTTGCGGGGATAAATTGAAACTTCCGACTTCTGTACAATAATCATATGTCTCGAGTTACCGTCCCCTTGCGGGGATAAATTGAAACCGAAGTGGATCAGCGTGGAGGAGCGGCTGCCGGAGGTTACCGTCCCCTTGCGGAGATAAATTGAAACCGCTTCCGACGTGTACGAGTACGCTGTGCGCGCCGTTACCGTCCCCTTGCGGGGATAAATTGAAACCGGTGACTGGTATGCCCTTGCGGTCTGCGCTGTGTTACCGTCCCCTTGCGGGGATAAATTGAAACACGTCACGCCGGTACGCATCGACGCGCGGATCGTGTTACCGTCCCCTTGCGGGGATAAATTGAAACATTTTACCCCTTGACAGATCCAATTGGCTCTGGTTTCCGTCCCCTTGCGGGGATAAATTGAAACTTGAATTATACTCCTGCGACTTATGCTGGTCGCGTGTTACCGTCCCCTTGCGGGGATAAATTGAAACAGCAGGGAATGTATGAACAGTACAAGCGCGCAACGGTTACCGTCCCCTTGCGGGGATAAATTGAAACAGCAAAAGCGAAATGAAATATCCTATGCATTTTGTACAGTATACCACAAAATTGCCTGCCTGTACACAAAGCGCTCCTGAAAACTATCAATAAACCTTAGGCAGATCATCAGAAACCACCGGTGCGAACCCCCGAAAAGAGCGGCTGAATATGCCGGCATTCCGGCGCCTTCGCACCGGCGCAGCCGGGCAAAGCATCACAGGCGGCTGATGATATACTCATTGCAGCGGTCATAGACGGTGAACAGCGCTCCATCACACCAGTCAGGATACGTATCCTTCAGCATCCTCCCAAAGGCATGAATCAGATCAGCGGAGCCATAATGCCTGCCATGGCTGTCAACAGAGGCCTTGAAGATCTGCTCCTCGGTGATGGCATGCAGCTGATGCGCGGCGGGATTGCGCTGCGCTCTGTTCAGCCTCAGGCACGCATCCAGCACATTCAGCGTGGAATCCGGCAGCTTACCCAGCACACGCAGGAACGGAACCAGCACATGCAGGCTGATATCCGTGCTGACGCGGAGTGTGTCATGAAGCTCCTGCTCCAATGCGGCCTTTTCCGCCGGAATAACCTGCGCCATCGCCGCGGGGTCCAGACGGATACGATGATCATACTGGGGCTCAGTGATGCTCGTAAGCGGGCAGGGCAGGCTCTCTCTGAGCATCTGCAGGCACAGATAGGTCAGGAAGGGATTCATCCGCAGGACAAACTCCGTATAGCGATTGGTCAGCTGCAGATTGCGCAGAAGCAGATAGTATTCGCTGATCTGCTTATACTGATCATCCGTCTTACGCTGAGCAGGATAGAGCGAAAAAGGAACGTTCAGCCCCCGGGCCAGCTTCTTCGCCTCTTCCCCATCGAGGTCGTTTCTTGCCGCCAGATGCCGGACAAGCGTCGCCACCTCCGCAGGCAGATCCGCGCCCATGGCGGAGAGCGCACGATAATCCCGCTGCATCAGCAGGCTGCGCATCTGCGCGCGCTGCCTGTCCCGCTGCATGGCAAGCATGCGCGGCTCTGTGCAGCGGCAGGGCGCGGCAGGCTCGTTGTCCTCGTTGAGCTCCAGCTCTTCATCGACGGCATAATCCCTGCTGTTGGCTCGCTCGCTGGATCCGGAGCGCCTTTCCGGATTGAGCACCTGAATCCCGAGCACGGAATACTGAGGGCTGAGCGCCAGCTGAGCCAGCACAGTCTTCATCTGCGGCGTACCGGAGCTGAGGTTAATCAGAACGCGGCAGCCCGGGTTGCCGTCAGCAGCCTCCCGGAAGAACCCGAGCAGGGGATCATACACCGCATCCAGATCCGCCGCATTGACGATGCCGCTGTCATGGCAGATCATCTGCGGCGCATAGCCCTCCCAATGCTCCTGAACATACTGAATCGTCTTGGAGAACCTGTGATCCTTCTGCTCAAAATCGCTCATCTCCTTGGAGAGGAAGACAAAGACCTTCTGCGGGCGATAATGCCGTATAATGTGGAGCATACCTCCATCGCGGTAGCCTCTGACAGGATCGGTCGTGCCCACGCAGGTGAACAGAATATCAGTCGTCATCATATTTCCTCCTCCAGTACATCTGTATATGCCGGGCAATCGTCTTGGGACGATCCTGCCCTGTCCGCTGCGCTTCTTCCTCCGCTTCTCATAGAGCGCGGCTTCATAGCAGTATCGCAGCGAATTCCTCTATTCGCTCTGATGCAGTATCGGTCTTTTGCTTCTTTCAGTTTATCACGCTTTATATATTTGCGCAATTTCCGATTGAGGAAAAAGAGGATCCTCGTCCGGATACAATGTCCGTTTGTCAAGCCATACCCACCGCATCGCCATCAGGTATTCGCCTGCCATTTCGCCGCAACCCTGTCCCATCATTCAGCCTTGTTCCATATGTTATGTCCGCATTCAGAATACCCCGCCCCGATACCTGCATCATCCCACCCCAACACCATGCCTCTATGGATTCCTCAGCCATTGAGGACATGATGATCTCCTGTTCCGAATGCGGACTTCTGCTTCTTTTTCCGTCGTGCATCCCGCTTCCGCAGGCGTTCTTTTTCACGCCTGCGCCCCAGTGAACAGGAACTGCAGTCAATCTGCCGATTGTTCTCCCGGACAAATGACTTGCCGCAGCAGGCGCAATACTTCTGCAGCGCCGGATCATGCCGGAGGCCTCTTCTGTCGTTGACGATCGCCTCCAGCTCCTCATCCATCTCCAGCACAGCCCCGGCCAGATACGGGCATATTCTATCCTTGCAAGCCGGCACACAGCGCACATCTCTCGGCAGGAATACCCTTCGTCTTAGTTCGCGCATTCCTTCTGCGCCAGTTCTTTCAGTCGCACAGTCAATGTCATTCTCTCATTATCCATATGTATTTCTCCTTATCTATCTTCCAGCCAGCCGCGCAGAATTCTCCTCATCCTCTTGCTGGGGAGATACAATCTTACCGGTTGGCCGTCACGGATTGCCGACCGCCAGATCCATTGAACCAGCTGACTGAGCGCGTACGCCTCCTGGTCCACCTTGACCCCGTATCCGGCAAACCATTTGATCACTTCCGGGTTCTCGTAGACGTTGAGCAGGTACGCCATGAATCTCCTGTCTCTGAATACATTGGTCGCCCGGGCGTTGCAAGCGCAATAGCCGCCGGCATACCCTTTGGGCGTACACTTTTTCCGCTGCTCTTCAAATACAGACCACATGCAGTCACCACTATGCGCCCCACACTCATAGCGCAGATAATTACAGGTGTCATTCCTGATCGGCGTGATCTCACTTGCGCGTCTGTTTCTCCACCAACTCTTGCTAAAAGCGTTATCCCTGTCACCCAGTTATTCAGCGGTCCCTCGTAGACATCCAGAAGCCGGCTGATTCTGCTCTTCTCTGCAGCCAGATTCTGAATACCCTCTCGCAGTTCACCGCCTTCCACATAAGCCATCTGATAATGCAGCCCGTGCATGTTCAGGTAGTGCTTCATATGGCTTCCATTGAACATGAACGTGAGCACGTACATCTCAGAAACCGCCCAAAGCGCCTGCACCGGCATCACCCACAACAGCGCCTGATCCTCCGTCTGCAGAAGTGTCCGGGATTTTGCCATCCGCTTCAGGTGCGCGAACTCACCCTGATACCCCGGATCCAGCCACAACACATGTCCATCGTCGTTAAACCCGATCTTCTGCGTCTCTGTCAGCATCTGATAATCAGGCTTTGAGATCGGCACCGTCTTCACCACTTCCAGGACTTCATCCAGAATCAGGACATACCCATACTCTTGAATACGTTCCCGAACTGTATCCGTCCATTCCAGCCGCATGAACAGCTCGTGCGAAATCGCCATGTTCTCCCCCTCCCGGAGCAGCTGCAGAAAGCCCGCCTGCTTGGTAATGGCGTCGCTTGGCTGCTTGATCCTCAGCGCGGGACATCCCTCGACAATGCGTTCTGCCTCCTGCAGATACGGCGTAATATAGATGAACCGCCGCTGTGGATTGGCATTCATGTAGCTGATCGCCCATGTCGTCTTGCCGCTGCCCATGATGGAATCGATAATCTTGATCATCTGCGTCTTCCTTTCCCAGAAAGTATTTCTACCTCTAATAGGATCTTTTTGGAGCAATCCGCAAAAGCCAAAGAAAGTTTTCTTCCATATACAAAAGACAGCCTCTTCAGCCGCCTGGTTATAGTCTCGTTGGTGCACTGTCTTCTGAAGCATTGCTGGGACAACCCTACCGCTTTCTACTCCTCATGCTCCCTGAGTCCCGCTCTTCGTTTCTGATGGTAACGCTCCGACGGCATACCCAGCTGAACACCGATGCTTAGGCGGTATTCCGTCTTCCTGCCCGCTTCGCAGCAAAAGCTTCGCACTCTTTTTCTTTTAAGGCCAGATGCCTATTTTTCCTTATATTGCTTGTTTTTTCGCACATTCTCACGAAGTCGCTTCTCGTACTTCACACCTCATTCAGTGTTTTAGCCCATCAAGCATCTCCCTTTACTCAGAAGCTTCAAACGTAATCACAAAACAAAAGCAGCCTGACCTTATCGATCAGACTGCGTTGTTCTTATTGCTGCTCTTCTACTTCCGGCCACTGCTCCAATCCCATTCTCATGAGCAAAGCTTTCGCTGTATACTTATTGATTGTCTCTCCGGCTTCCTCTGCCGCTCTCTGAATGGTCTGCTTCTGTCCCTTTGGCACCCGGATCCTGATGTCATCGTAATTCTGGCTGTTCCAGCGATCCTTTACCGCATTGGATGTCTTTGACACATTGCCGCCTCCTCATTTCTTCTATATCATATCAGCATTATACCACATCCCTAGAATGGTACCAGTATGCATTCTTGCCAACATGGTTTCAGTGTTTTTGTAATTCTTACCCGTTAACATGGTGGTACCAGTATCCAATGATGGATAAAAGCTCAAAACGAAGGAGGAATTAACCGATATGAGCATCAAGGAACTTGAAAGCACTGTCCATGAACTGCAGGAACTTCGCCGCATAAAAGAAGAGCTCAAAAGCGAGATTACCGGTCTGGAAGACGCCATCAAGTCGGAAATGGGCGATCGCGAGCAAATCACAGCCGGTGCATACCGCATCGATTGGAAGGCGGTAGTCACCACCAGGATCGACACGACAGCACTCAAGAAGGCGCTTCCGAAGATTGCAGACCGCTTCATGAAGCAGACCACAACACGATGCTTCTGCGTAAGGTGATGAAAATGGATAGGGAAATCGATCTCCACCGCCTGCGGCTCGTCATTCGCGGTGCGCTGGATTACCTCAACCGGGACAGCGGCGATATCAATGAAGCGTTGACCGCACAAGGCCAGGTCAAGCTGATCGTAACCATGGAAAGCATCGAGACTGCGCTTCTCTGGCTGAGAAGGATGGTCGAAGATGCACTCGACGGAAAAGAACAATAAAAGACCGAACACCTACCACAGCATTCGGTCAAAGGCTCATCCCGAAAGTACCACCAATCAGGGGAGCAAGGAAGAGCTGGTTGCTGAGCTTGGCGCTTCTGCCCTCATCAGCTACTGCGGCCTTGAAACCTCCAGCAGCTTCCGCAACAATGCAGCTTATATTCAGAACTGGCTGCAGGCTCTGCGGAACGATAAGCGTCTGATCGTCAGCGCTTCTGGCAAGGCTGAAAAAGCCGTGGATTTGATGCTCGATAGTTAACTATCTGCTCTGAGGCTTGGAACCGTTTTGTCAATGGAAGGGTTCATCTCATTACCCTTACAGAAAAGGCGATTCTCTTTCAAGAATTGCAAAGCAAATGCGGAGAATTTATGAGTCTTTCCAGTTTTAGAAACCGTGATTTCAAGATGGTATTTTTTCGCCTCTTTCATTTTGTAATACCAGATTAGTGCGTACAAATCTTGCGTAGTGATTCCGAGTTTTTCTGCAAGTTGCTTCTGGATATAAGGATGGGTTTCATCTGGATTTCCTTCAGGAACAGGAACCTCTTCTGCCAGATCAATATTGCCAGTAACTTTAATAACAGGAATTCCTTCTGTTTCGCGAAAGCTCCCTTCCTTGATATACTTCGCTTTTTTTAAAACCTGAGTAACAAGCTTACGATCAAACGTGACATCCACACCGTACGGAGTCGTGATTTTTCCATTAGAGTAGTTCACAATCCCGAGATTAGCCGTATTGTTATCCCGAATGACTTCAAACAGTTTTAAGAGTCCTTCGCGTTCTTTAGCCATTCGCTTTTCAATGATTCGGTTCATCTCAGCAAATTTTATCTTTTCACTCCGGGCACGGTAACGATAGAAAACATCACCACTGGCAATCTTTTCTGTATCATTTGATTTCTGAGCAATTATCGGCTTGTATTCTGCTTTCGACGTATAAATCCAACCAATTCTATAGCTAATGACTTCACCATCAACATTGGGAATATCTATTGTCAACGTTCCACATTCCCAATCCATTGCAGGAGCAAACAAAGAATTAATCGCTTCCGAAAATTGTTCTTGATTGAGGTTTTCAAAATTACTGTTCTTCAAACCAACAATTGAACGAGGGTTATCTTTTACACCAAAAATTATATATCCACCACGATTATTAGAATATGCCGCCATAGTTTTTGCATACTTGGGTGTATTTGCCTTATTAAATGATTCCTTAAACTCAACAGTGTTGCTTTCCCTACTTTTTAGCGTACCGTTTGGATTTCTGCTGTTCAAAACGCCACGTACATATTCTTCATGATTTATCAAGATAACACCTCCAATTCTTTCTCAAGTCACCATGCTACTCTAGCCGTTTTACTTCCAGCTCATCTCTAGCCTCTCAGAAGTAACAGTCCTTTGTTCTTACACATCCTCTGGGATATACAAATCACGCATCTTTTCGATATATGCACGGAAGTCCTCCAGCACATCCGAAGGATACAGTATCTTCACCCTCCTACCGAAACTCAACAACCAGCCAAAGAACAAATCGCTGATTTCCACTTCCGCAGACACGGTAAAGTGTTTGTCATCCACGACGCTGTACTGGGCGTCTTTCGTGCCAAACCGCTCAACCGCAACATCCAAGAGCATGTTGATGAACCGGATGGTTACACGCTTCTTCTTTCCGCTATACATGGAGAATACACGCTGTGCATATGTTCGGACATCAATCTTATCGAATTCCTCTTGTCCCTCACGCAGCTCTCCAGTAAACGATACTCCCTTCATTCTGTCGACACGATAGGTTCTTATCTTTTTTCGATCATACGCAAGCAGATAATAATTACCGTCATTGATAAGCAACTGATACGGACTAACCATATAATCCGCACCGCTTCGTCGCTCTACCTGTTTGCTGACATCCTCAATTGCATATTTCAGGTGCGATCCATCACGATGGTACGGTTCTCATGGTTCAGTTTGAGCGTATTCTTCATAATTCATATCCTCCTATTCTGTCTCTTTCAGTTATGCAATCAGGGCTAGCAGCTTTTCACGACGGGCTTTCTTTGCAGCCTCCAGCCTCGCCAACTTTTCCGCTTCCTTCTTCATACGGATGCTACCAACCACCTGTTCACGCTTCTCATGGAACTCGCGGACTGCCGGATACTGCTCAAGGAACCAGTTGCGAATCACCAGATAGGACTCAGACTCCGCATCCATCGCTACAGACACATCATCCTCGGCACGCAGCATCTTGAATTCAGCCATGATGCTCTTCTCTTCATCATCGTGCTTCTCAATGTAGATTTCCATGTACTCGTAGGTCAAGCCCTTGAAAGGGTCACCCGTGCCGCTCTTCTTGGTCTTTGCAACAACCGGCTTGTAACCCGGATAATCGCGGCGGACTTCCTGAAGCGTCTTGTACTCGTCGGTACCATATTTGCAGGACTCGGTGTAGAACTTCTTGGTCATCTCGATGGTGTTGTTCTTGTGGTTGATCTGGATGCTAGTCATAATGCTTTCCTCTTTCTTTCCGGGGCCTTGCCCCTGTCTTTTTTGTTTGAAGGTGTTGTTCCCTTCGTTGTGATCACAGTATACAACAAGGTCGCCTATAACCAGTCACTTTATTAGTACATGTTTTTATAACCTTAAGTTTTGTTACAACTTATCTCTTGCGATGAATATCTTCTCCTGATAAGCAGCGTAAAAAGTTGATTCAAAGATGTTCAAAAGTTGCGTTAAACTCGTTTCGCAGATGCGTCAAAGATGCTTCAAAGATGAGTCAAAGTTCATTACTCCTTGATTGCTTATTCTGTAGACGAAAATAAGGAGAAGCCCTCAAGCTTCTCCCCCTCAATTTACCTATGATAAATATTGTTGATCGGACTATGCTCCAGATACTTCTCCTTCAATTCCTCATCCTTGACGTCAAGATAGTTTCTCTCCGTCACCTTCACGCTTGAGTGTCCAAGAATGCGGCTAAGCGTGTAGATATCCATACCGCTGAGCAAGCATCGCTTTGCAAAGTTGTTTCTCAGCGTATGCGGCGAAACCTTCTTCGTAATCCCGGCCCTGACCACATACTTTCTGAAATTCGTGCCATACTGCGAAACAGTCATAGGCCGCCCGGTGCTTCGAATCGGAAACGCATAATCGGAACTGCAGTAACGCTCTTTGTATTTGAGCCACTTACGCAGTTCCTTTTCTGTTTTCTGAGAAAAGAACACAGTCCGTGTCTTGCGGCCTTTCGTCTTTTCAGCAGGCAGCAGGATCGACTTCTCCATCAAATCAATCTGCTCTGTTTCAACCGAAAGTGTCTCCCCCAACCTTGTGCCGCTGTCAAGCATGATCATCATGACCGTCTTATCCCGATACTCCACAAACAAATCCGTGTTCAGCACTTGCAGCAGCCGCTTGACCTCATAATCCTCCAAGTATTCCTTGGGAGGCCGTTCCTGCGGCAGCAGCCTCACCTTCTTCATGGGCGTCTTCTCGATATACTCCATCTCAAGCAGCCATGCAAAGAACGTGCGGATGTATCGTAGATAATTGTTGATCGTGATGTTGCTGAGCTTCTGATTGTAATCACGGCGATGCGTCGGATAGTTGATCATCTCCTGCTTTCTGTCTGCAGAGAATGTATACTTACCTCTGTTCTGCAGATCAAGCATGTATCTCCGGATCATGACGTCTTTCACAGCCTCAAAGTCTGTGACGTTTTCATTCTCCTTGAGCCACGCAGCGAAGAGATACAGTCCTTGTTTATAGGCTTCAATAGTCTTCGGACGCAGCATTTCACTGCGGCAGTATTCGACGTAGACACCGATCATCTTTTCTATATTCATAAGCTTTTCTCCCCTCAAACCGACAAACAGGTTCTTCGTCGGCCCGATTTTTAATTATGAGAGATAAAGCAATTTTAAGGCCAATAACAGTATGTTTTTATATCGTTTAATTCATTGGATTATGGTCAATTTTATCGGTTTTTAAAAGAAAAATTCACTCTCCCCTCTTGCCCGATATCCCACTTTTTGAGCTATTACGCAGATTCCTTAATTCTAAGCCTATCGGACACAAGTGCGATAAACTCCCCATTCGTCGGCTTATCATCAAGACTGCACACATTGCGCCCGAACGCCTCGTCAAGCGCCTCCGCCCTGCCGCGGTTCCATGCGACCTCGATGGCGTGGCGGATCGCGCGCTCCACCTTGCTTGACGTTGTGGCGAACCTGTGCGCGATGCCGGGATACAGCTCCTTTGTGATGCGCCCCAGCAGTTCCGGATTCTCCAGCACCATCTTCACCGCTTCGCGCAGGTACTGGTAGCCCTTGATGTGCGCGGGGATGCCGACGGTCAGGAAGAGATTGGCGATGCGGGCATCCATGCTCTCGCCGGCATTCTGTTCCTCTGCTCTGTGCATATGCGCGCCGATACGCTGTGCCTTGGCATACTCTCCAGCCGTCTCCAGTACGCGCTGTGCCAGCGTCGCAAAGTCAAACGGCTTCACCATATAATAGCTCGCACCGAGCTCAATCGCGCGGGAGATGAAGTCGTCCCTGCCCAGTGCTGTCAGCGCAATCACGCCCGGGCGCTTGCCCAGATGCAGCGAAGCCAGCCTCTCCAGCACACCGTATCCGTCCATATGCGGCATGATCATGTCACAGACCAGCACATCCGGCTCCTCCTGCTGCACAAGCCGCACGCACTCCACGCCATCCGCCGCCGTGCCGACCACCTCCAGCCCCTCCTGCGCGCCGAGGAACTGCGCGACCATCTCCCGCAGCTGTGCATGATCATCCGCCACAACAACACGTACCGTATCCATATCATACCCCTCCTGTATGCTGTCATTGTATGCCGGATTATATCCATATATGTCAGATTATACCATTTTAATCATATTCCGTAAAGAACAGCTTCCTGTCAGGGAACAAGGTTCATTTCTTCGTCCGTCAGCTCATAGCCGACAAATCCCTCCGGTACTCCGCCGACAATGATTGACTCTGCCACAAGCATATTGGCCGTCACCTGCGTGGTTTTTGCGCCGGTCGGGATGACGATGCGGATGCTCGCTGTCAGCTCCAGAAAGACCTTGTGCCGTGTCTGGTTAATCCCGCTGGCCTCAAATTCTGTTTCAAAATCCGTCATGATCGAGCCGACCGGCACGATGGATACCGGGATTTTCGGGCCTGTGCCTGCCAGCAGCGACACACCCAGCAGCGCGCCGAGCGGCACGCCCACTTCCTCGCTTGACATGCTTTCCAGCCTCGCCAGCGCCGCCGCGCCTGCCCTCGCCGCGAGGCTGTTCATCCCTGCCGTATTCGCCGAGAGAAGCGCCACCTGCCCCTGTGCGTCCATCCGGACATGCATCAGGTCCTGATATCCCATACCGTCCCCCAGCGCATCCGCAATCGCACCATTGAGCGCAGCAGAGGCCATCGCTGCCGATCTTGCCTCCGCAAGAGAGAATACCAGCGGCTTCACATTCCTGTCTGCCAGCAGAAACAACGCCGCTGCAAGCAGCACAAGCATCATTCCCCTGCGCGCCAATCGCCGTCTGCGAATCCTGCGGGTGTATTTTTTCAGCTGCTGCGCAGTCATCGTCCCCCTCCTTCCGTCTTATATATGCAAGGAAATGCCAGCTCTCCCCGAATCAAGCCGACATTTTTGTATTTATCGTGCGAAGCGTACCAAGATATGATATAATGGAAAACACGCATGCATTGCCATGCGGACCACCCTGACCCCCGGCAAGGAGTAACGCCATGTCAAAGCAAACAGGCTCAAGCAGCCGCAAAAGCACGCTGAAGAAGAATACGCCGCTGACCCCCTCCCCGCAGGAGACGGATTTCACGGCGGAGGAAGCATATATGTCTCCCTCGCAGGATGCGCAGGCAACGCAGAAGGTCTCTGCGCAGCACACATCGCGCATGCCCGCGCCCATCGTCACCCCGCGCAAGCCGAGAAAAAAGAAGGCGAAGGCGGAGCATACCAGCCGCCCCTATTCTATTTTCAAGCCGCGGATGAAGAACAGGAATTTCGCACTGAGCGTCGCGGTATCCACCGTGCGCCTGACGATCATCCTCTCCCTGTGCGTGTGCCTCGCTGCGGCCGGCGCGCTCATCGGCATCGCCAAGGCCTATGTTGACACCGCGCCGACGTTGGATCTGGCCGCGCTCAACGCGCAGGACAAGACGTCCTTCATCTACGACAGCGAGGGCAACCTCATCACAGACTACAAGGGCACAGAGGACCGCATCATGGTCTCCATCACCGAGATTCCGCAGATGCTGCAGAACGCCTTTATCGCCGTGGAGGACGCGCGCTTCTACCAGCATAACGGCGTGGACGTCAAGCGCATTGTCGGCGCTCTGGTTTCCAATTTCACGTCCGGCACGTCGCAGGGCGGCTCCACCATCACCCAGCAGCTGATCAAGAACACCATGCTCTCCGACGAGTACTCCTACAAGCGCAAGCTGCAGGAGGCCTACCTCGCCATGGAGCTGGAGACCCGCTATACCAAGGAGCAGATCCTTGAGAGCTACCTCAACACAATCTTCCTGGGCGGCAGCTATTACGGTGTGAAGGTCGCCGCCTACGGGTACTTCGGCAAGGAGCTGGACGCGCTCACCCTCCGCGAATGCGCGATGCTCGCCGGCATGACCCGCAGCCCGAATTACTACAACCCCCGCCGCAACTTCTATACCCGCAATACGGAGGGCAGCAAGACGGCGGACATCACCAACAACCGCACGAACTACGTCCTGCGCCAGATGCTGGAGAACGGCCTGATCACCCGTCAGGAATACGAGGCTGCGCTCAGCCCCTCCACCGCGCATGTGCTGGAGACCTCCCCGGCCTCCAATGATATGTACGCCTATCCGCACTATGTCGAATACGCGATCAATGATGTGGTGGATACCTTCCTCAAGCTCAAGAACCTTGAGGATACCTCCGCCAATCGCTATGCCATGGAGAATGAGCTGCGCACGGGCGGCTACAGCGTCTACCTCTGTCTGGATACGCAGATCCAGACCATCGTCGAGGACACCCTCGCCGCATGGGACGACTATCCCCGCCTGCGCGATCCGTCCGATAAGGTCTATCAGGCGCGCAATGCGGACGGCACATACACCGAGATCGAGCAGCCGCAGGCCGCCGCCTGTGTGTACGACTACCGCACGGGCGAGCTCAAAGCCATTGTCGGCGGCCGCTATAAGCCCACGACGCGCAAGACGCTCAACCGCGCCAGCGACATGACGATGCCCGTCGGTTCGTCGATCAAGCCGCTGTCCGTCTATGCCCCGGCGATTGACCTTGGCGCGTCCCCTGCGTCCATCGCCTATAACATGCCCGTGCCGATCTCCGGCTGGAAGGACGCCAACGGCAACGACTCCTGGCCGCAGAACTACGGCGGCGGCAGCTACCGCGGGCCGCAGTCCTTCCGCAATGCCCTGATCAACTCACACAACACCTCCGCCGCGCAGATCCTGATGACCTATGTCGGCGTATCCCGCTCGGCGCAGTATCTGCGGCTGATGGGCATCGACGACAAGAACATCAATGCCGATCCCTTCGGCCTTGCGCTCGGCTCTTCCGGCATCACACCCGTGCAGATGGCTGTCGCCTTCGGCACCATCGCCAACAAGGGCGCCTATCAGCAGCCGCTTTCCTTCTACAGAATCCTCGATTCCAACGGGGATGTGGTCGTGGATATGCACCAGCAGCAGGATCGCAGGCAGGTCTTCAAGCCCTCCACGGCCTATCTGGTCACCGATATGCTCAAGGCCGCCGTGCAGAGCGGCACAGGCTCCAACGCGAAGATCTCCTCTCAGGTCGTCGCGGGCAAGACAGGCACCAACTCCGACAGCAAGGGCGTCTTCTTCGCCGGCATGACGGGCTGGTACTCCGGCGCGGTATGGATCGGTCATGACAACTATAAGGCGCTGACCTCCAAGGCGACCGGCGGCAACTCTGCCGCGCCGCTGTGGCAGTCCTTCATGGAGAAGATCCATCGGGCCAAGAACCTTGACTCCCGCGAGATCATCGACGGCACGCCGGCGGATTACGGCCTCGTGCGCGTGACCACCTGCGGCGTCAGCGGGCAGCTGGCGACCGACGCCTGCTACAACGACGTCAACGGCTATAAGACCATCACGGACTACTGGTATGAGGGCAACGTGCCCACCTCCTACTGCAGCATGCACAAGCAGGTCACCGTCTGCATGGATACCGGCATGCTCGCCACGGAGTACTGCCCGTCCACCTCGGTTGACGAGCGCGGCGTCGTCCTCATCCCCAAGGGGCATCCGCTCTATAACTACATCGGCCAGTATGGCTCCACCATCCGCAATTACCTCGGCGAATTCGCCACGCTGACCAACACGGCGGACGTCAACCGCCATTCCTGCCAGCTGCATACCGAGGACACCTATTCCACCCCGCCCAACGAGCTTGACGCCATCGTCAGCGACGCCTACAGCCTGACGCTCACGGCCTATCAGCTGGTCGGCTCCTCCCCGCATATCGACAATGAAACGCGCAGGCAGATCAACACAGCCATCAGCGCGGTGCAGACGCTGCTCTCGATCTATCCGATCGACTACAATGCCCTTCAGAACGCCGCATGGAACCTGCGCAGCCAGCTGCAGGCTGCCGGCCTGCTCTGATCCTGAGAGGGGGAGAATCCCGATGAAACGGCTGCGCTGCATCCTGATTGTGCTCCTGCTCTTTGCCCTCGCGTTTGCCGCCGTGCGCATCGGCACGTCAACCTATGAAAACGCCGTGCGCGCGGCAGACAGAACAGAACCCATAATCCAAAGGACCGCCTCCCCGGCAATGATCATGCAGGAGCAGATTTACTCCTCCTCGTCATGAGCTGCGGGAAAACAAGGCATTCAGGCAGTTATGACCCGAAGGGAGACCTTCAGGTACATAGCTGCCTTTTCTTTTGCTGCAGGAAGTAAGAGCCCCAACGTACCCGACCTGCCGTCGCTGCGGGACATGCGCAGCCGTCAGGTGCATTCTTCGCTTATGTCGGAATGCGAAGGATGGCATCGCCCTTCCTCCGCTCTTTTGGTATATGGTTTATCGGTTGCATTGCATCACAGGAAATCTATGGCTGCAGGCATTGACACATTTACTTCTATATGGTAATATCCTGAATAGAACAATTCTGAATGCAGGTGGTGATCGCATGGATACGAAGGGCGGTTTCCTGATTTCCCGGGTGAAGCGGGTGGGCAGCCGCATATTTGACAGGCTGCTGGTGGAAAGCGGCATTGACGCCTTCAATGGTGCGCAGGGGCGCATCCTGTATGTGCTGTGGCAGCAAGACGATGTGCCCATCAGCACGCTGTCGGCGCAAACGGGTCTGGCCAATACCACGCTGACCTCCATGCTGGACAGGATGGAGCAGGCAGAGCTGGTGCAGCGCGTTCCTGCCCGGCATGACCGCCGCAAGGTGCACATCGTCATGACGGATAAGGCTAAGGCGCTGCAGGATGACTACCAGCGCATTTCCCAGGCAATGAACGACCTGTATTACACAGGTTTCTCCGAGGATGAGATACGCCAGTTTGAAGGGTATCTGTACCGCATACTAGATAATCTTGAAGGAGGCGCACACCATGAGTAAAGTTTCCGTTCCCGTCAGCAACGATATCTGTCCCCAGACCCTGTTTGTCTACGGCACCTACAAGGAGGATGGACAGCCCAACTTCGGCCTGTTCTGCTGGTTCAGCTATTGCTGGTATGACCGTCTGGGCGTGATGTGCGCCATCGGCGGCAAAAAGACCACGCAGGAGCGCATTCTGGCCAATCGCGTGTTCTCAGCCAATCTGGTGGTGGAAAAGAACCTGCCTCTGGCGGATTACTTCGGCACAGCAGACGGCCATGACGCCGACAAGATGGACGTACCTGTGGCATGGGAAAAAGGCGCTGTGCTGGATGTGCCGGTGCTGAGCAGCAGCCCGCTGACCTTCGAGCTGGAGGTGGACCGGGTGATCCCCACCAATGAGGAAGAAGGGGACACCGTGTTCCTGTGCCGCATCCGCAATGTGCTGAAAGATGCTGAGCTGGTGGACAGCGGCCTGACCGTGCAGCAGCTGATGCAGAAGATCGGCGTGGTTTCCACCACGGGCACCATGGACTATTGGAGCTGGGATGGCCGTCATCTGGGCGTCTGGCACGAGCCGGCGCAGAAGATCAGGCCCGGCGTACAGGTCGGCAAGGCTGCGCAGCAGTCATGACGCAGTCGGTCGTCAGCTGACCGCAATGCCCGATGAAGAAATCTTCACAGGGTATATTGCGGCAATAGCAAACATGCAGATAACAAAAGGCACACCCGCAGGCAGATTCATCGCCCGGAGTGTGCCTTCATTTTTCGTTTATTGTCCCTGCACAGCGTCAGCCGGGCTGCTGCAGGGTGTATCGCTTGACTTCAACGATGCGTTCTTTGCAGCAGCATTCCTGTCCAAGCAGCGCTCAAAGGGAAACGATCCTTTGATCTTACACCGCACTCAATCGTCGTACGTCCGCTCAAACGCCTGCTCATGCCGCCTGAAGAAGTCGTAATAGGCGCGCACGTTCTCCAGCTGCGTCCACCGGCGCACGTCGACAGGGTCGCTGTCAAGGTCATAGATCTTCGCCCCGCGCAGAGCCAACAGGAACGGAGAATGCGTTGAGATCACGAACTGGCAGCCCATGAAGCGCGCGCTGTCCTCGATGAACTGCGCCAGCTCCATCTGCCGCGCGGGTGAGAGGCTGTTCTCCGGCTCGTCAAGCAGATAGAGCGCATTCTCCCCGATCTTGTTGGTGAAGTAGCGGAAGGCGCTTTCTCCGTTTGAATAGGTGCGCACGTTCATCCCCAGCTCCTCGCGGACATAGCGGCTCTGGGTGCGCTTGCGCGCGCGGTTGACGCGCTTGAGCTCCTCAAAGTCGTCCATCGACCGCAGCTGAAAGCCCGAGCGCTTCGCCTCGATGTATTCTTCAAACATCTCCTCGCGCCGGCTGTCGATGCCCTCGTTGAGGTCGCGGATGCGGAGCATGTAGTCAAAGACGTCGTCGCTGGTGATGATGCAGCTCTCCCGCGGGACGGGCACGCGCAGCTCCGCGCTGCACATGCCCACATAGTCCTCATAAAAGGACGTCATATTGAACGCTGACTCCCGCGAGAGCGCCAGCTTCTGCGCGATGACATGGAGCGCAGTCGACTTGCCCGAGCCGTTTCCGCCGTAGAGGATGGTCACGCTCTCGCAGTCGATCCGCTCAAACTGATGGCGCGTCAGAATCCGGAAGGGATAGAACGACGTGTAGCACCTGCGCTTCACGCCCATGCAATACCCTGCCTCCGCCTCCTCATCCGGAAAGCGGAAGGAATCCAGATAGATCATCTGCTGCCTCCGTATATTCGTCGCGCCGCCCGGGCAGACTATGCGCATCACACACCGGGAGGAATCATTATGGTCAAGCAGGATACCCTGAATCTGCTGCGGGAATGCGACGCAGGCGTCCGTATGGGCGTCGCCAGCATCGACGACGTGCTGCCCTATACCGCCAGCGAGGATCTCAAAGCCCGCCTCAACCGCAGCAAGGAGCGCCATGAGCGCCTGCAGAATGAGATTGAGGACGCGCTCTCCCGCTTCGGCGACGAGGGCAAGGCGCCCAACGCCTTCGCCCGCGGCATGTCCATGGTCAAGACGAAGGCGGAGCTCACCGTCATGCCCGGCGATTCCACCATCGCCAGCCTGATGACGGACGGCTGCGGCATGGGCGTCAAGTCGCTGAACAAGTACCTCAACGAATACACCGCCGCAGACGAGGCCGCCAAGGATATCACCAAGAAGCTCATCCAGTTGGAAAAGCAGCTGATCGACGAAATCCGCGATTTCCTGTGAGCCTTACAGCTCCTTCGCAGCAAAGCGGCGCACATCCACGCCGACGAAGGGGATCACCTTCATCCGGCTGGGATCGGTCAGCCGCGCTGCAATACGGTCATCATACTTCTCATACAGGTCATCGCCGTCACAGTTTGTGGTCACGACGATGGCCTTATTCGCGTTCCTGCGTTCATTGAGAATATGATACAGCGAGGAGAGCGTCACCCCGCGCAGCATCGGCTCGCTGCCGAGGTCATCGATGCACAGCAGGTCGCAGGAGAGCATGTCCTGCACCTGCTCCATGCCGCCTTCGCCGAACTGATAGCGGCGCATGGCCTCAATCAGCTTATACGCGGAGAGCACGACCACGGAGTATCCGCGCTCAAGCACGCGCTGCGCCACGCAGTTCATCAGGAACGTCTTGCCAAGGCCGGATCGGCCGCACAGCAGCAGCCCCTGCCCTGCCGCAGGATCAAAGCCGTCAGCATAGCCCTCGCAGAATTCGCGGCATCTGCGGATAAAAGCCCGCTGCGAGCCCTTGCGCCCCTCAAGCGGCGTATCCGGGAAGATGCTCTCGTCAAACGCAGCAAAGTTCTCCCGCTCCAGCCCCTGCAGTCCCTCGCTCTGATAGAGCCTGTTCATCACCGCGCGCTTGAGACAGGCGCACGGCTCGTGCACAGGCTCGCCGACATAGCCGGTATCCCGGCAGGCAGCGCAGCGATAGACCGGCTGCAGGTAATCCTCCGGGAGGCCGCAGTCCGCCAGCGCACGGCGCAGCTGCAGATTGATGGCGGCGATCTCCTCCTTCATCGAGGCGGAGATGTCCTTCGCCCTGCCCGGCGCGGCAAAGGCGCCGCGCATGCCGCTGAAGAAGAGCTGATGACGCTTGCGCATGAGCCTTGCAACCTCGGGGCTCTTCCCCTCTGCGTGCTCACGCCTCGCCTTCTCCTCGGCGATATTGCGGGCGCGCTGCGCCTCCATTTCGGACAGCGCCTCGCGCATGACATTCTCACGGCTGTGCATCAGTTCTCCTCCTCGTCAAAGTCGATCACCGCCGCGCGGTAGGTTTCCCTGCGCTCCTGCGGCGTATAGCGCTGCATGGCGTCCGCCGGCCTTGCCGCCGCAGCGGTCGTCCTGCCGCCCTGCGCGGCGCGCTGATGGCTCTCATGCTCGGCGCGCGCGGCCTCCGCCGTATGGATACCGGCGCTGTGCCAGCTCTCCAGAATGCGGTTCATCATCATCATCGGCGCGCCGCTGCCCCGCGCATACTGCGCAGCGAGCAGCACGACCTCCATATCCATACCAAGGCCCGTATCCGCCATGAAGCGGCTGAGCAGATCGCGGTCAGGCTGATTGGGCCGCTTCTCCACGCCGGCGGTCTCGTAGATCTCGCGCAGCTGCGCGTTGAGCGCACGCTGGCGGGCGGAGTCGTTCTTCACCGCGTCCGGCGTATGGAAACCCTTCGCCTTCCACTTCTGCAGCCAAGCGCCTACGTCGTCCATCGTGCCGCCGCCCGCTCGCCTGTGCGCCGCAGCGACCGCCAGCAGGATCATCTCCTCGCTGCTGCCCTCGGCACGCCAGCTCTCAATCAGCATCAGGTCATCCTGCGTCGGCGTGACGCCCGTGCGGCCAAGGCCGGCCAGCACCTCACGGGCAAAGTCCCTCGCCGTGCGCTCCGTCGCCATGCCGCCGGCCAGCGCCTGCGCCTCATGCCGCCCGAGCTGATGCTGGCGCAGGAGGATGCCGTCCAGATACGCCATCGTCGGCGCGCCCTTGGTGGTCTCTCGGCAGGCCTCCTGCACGGCGTCCGCTGTGAAGCCCCATTCCTCGATCCACTTATTGTACATCGCCTTCTCGTCCTCGCTGGGCTCGCGCCGCATGCCAAGGCGCGCCAGCAGCCTGCGCAGCTCGCGCTCGCGCTCGCGCCCGATAATGACAATCTTTTCAACCTCTTCCACGGTGCGGATGCCGCTGCGCGCCCATTCCTGCGCGACACGATCGGCAATGCTGAGGCTCACGCGGCCCGAACGGCTGCGCGCCTTCTCCGTCTGCAGGAGCATGATCACGACCTCCTGCGGGAGCTCGAGCACATCCACCCAGTCATAGATGGTATTCAGGTCCGCGGAGGTGAGCTGCTGCTGATCCAGCGTGCGCTCAATCTCCTCGGCAAAGCCCCGGTCGTACAGCTGCTCGGACGGCGTATGCGCCCTCGTCAGCGTGAGCTGCTTGAGGTTGGCGAAGGTATAGGCCACGGGATTGTCGCCCACGCGGCGCACAAGGCCATCGCGCTCCCAATAGCGCATGGCGCGCTCCACCTCTTCCTCCGTGACGTCCAGATCCTTCGCCATTGCGGACAGGCTCATACGGCAGGAGGGATGATAGCACTGCATCAGGCCATAGATGTAGACCTTGACGAATTCCCCGGGCGCGCGGAGCATATACTCCGTGATGAACATATTCTCCACCGGCGTGGAGTCAAACAGCGCCACGCCCTCGTCAAACGAACAAAACGCCATCCGGCCTTCCTCCTTCGCGCGCGGCTGCCCGCGCAGCCGCATAGATAGTTGTATTATATCATATACATGGGGGCATGCACAAGCGAAGGTTCACAGCCGCGGACCATGCCCTCCGTGTGAGCAGGTCAACAGCCAAAAAGAAAAAGAGACGGCGCAAACCGTCTCTCTTATTGCTGGACATATTACATGCCGTAACGCTTCTTGAAGCGATCGACACGGCCGCCGGCGTCAACGAGCTTCTGCTTGCCGGTGTAGAACGGGTGGCACTTGGAGCAGATTTCAACGCGCAGCTCCTTCTTGGTGGAACCGGTCTCAAAGGTGTTGCCGCAAACGCAGGTAACCTTCACCTTCTGATACTTCGGATGGATGCCTTCCTTCATGATTTTCACCTCTTTTTCCGCAATACTATCGCATGAAAGGCACACACAAAACAGCACCTTCTCATACGCTTGAGCGGAGACTTCGTATAGTATACCCTTCTTTTTCCCAAATTGCAAGCCATTCCTGCAATTTTCTGAAAAAATCTTTGTTCCTCTCTGTCTTTTCCAGCATGCCCAGCAGCT
>JAGBAV010000047.1 GCA_017938795.1 Clostridia bacterium | reverse complement strand
CAAGTCCACGCTGATGAACGTGCTCAGCGTGGACTTGCCCGCGCCGTTCTCGCCGCACAGCGCATGAATCTCACCTTCCACGACCTCGATGTTGACCCTGTCAAGGGCCTTGACGCCGGGGAACTCCTTGGTGATGTTGTTCATTTTCAGGATGATCTTATCCAAGTGACCTTCCTCCCGAATACCTGAAAAGGGAGACGGACGAAGATTGTCCGTCTCCCATCCTCAGACGAATGATGGATCGTGCTTAAGGCAGGGGATTACTCAGCCAGCTGCTCAGCGGTGTAGTAGCCGCTCTCAACGAGCAGGGACTCGTAGTTGGAAACGTCGGCGAAAACCGGGGTGCAGTTGAAGCTGGCAACCTGCTTGACGCCGTTGTCATACTCGCCGTTCAGCTCCGGAGTCTCGCCGGCCAGGATGGAGGAAACCATCTTGACGGTCTGCTCAGCCAGAGTACGGGTATCCTTGAAGACGGACATCGCCTGCAGGCCCTTGACCATGTTCTTGGTGTTGGCGATATCGCAGTCCTGACCGGTGATGACCGGGATGTTCTCGGTGGTGTAGCCCGCGGCCACGAGGGAGTTGGTGACGCCCAGAGCGGTGGAGTCGTTGGAGCACAGGCAGATGTCGAGGGTCTGGCCGCCGGTCAGAGCATCGGCATAGTACGCGGACAGGATGTTGTCCATACGGGCCTGGGCGGTCTCAGACTTCCAAGCCGGGGTGGCGACGGTGGCGAAATCCAGCTGGCCGGAAACGCACACGAGCTTGCCGTTATCGAGGTACGGCTTCACGGTGTCATACGCGCCCGCGAAGAACAGGCCGGCGTTGTTGTCGTCCGGGGAGCCCGCGGTGAACTCGATGGTGTAGGTCTTGTCAGTGTTGGCAAGATCGAACTTGTCAACAATGTACTGGCCCTGGATCTGGCCGACCTTGTAGTTGTCGAAGGTGGTGTAGTAGTCAACAGCGTCGGTGTCGGTCAGCAGGCGGTCATACGCGATAACCGGGATGCCGGCTTCCTTCGCCTGGGTCAGAACGGTGCCCAGCGCGCTGCCGTCGATGGAGGCGACGACCAGAACGTTGACCTCATTGAGGATCATGTTCTCGATCTGGGAAACCTGGGTGGCGACTTCGTTGTTGGCGTACTGGAGGTCAACCTCGTAGCCGGCGGCTTCGAGCTGGGCCTTCATGTTCGCGCCATCCTGATTCCAGCGCTGCAGGCTCTGGGTCGGCATCGCGACGCCAACCTTGCCGGCCGCAGAGGCGACGGACACGCACGCCATCAGCAGAACGAGGGACAGGACGAGAGCAAGGATCTTTTTCATGGTACACGCACTCCTTTTAATATATTTGACTTTCCGTGGCAGGAAAGCCTGAAGCCATGATCATATTGGTCAATCCCCAAGGCGTTTCCTTGTCGCATTCGACCAATTGCACTTTCATTATTGCAGACAGCTGACCGTTTGTCAATGCTCAAATCAGATTTTTCAAGGACATTCGTTATTCCCTTTCCAGTCATTTTTGACCCCGGCAGGCCGCGCTGTACGCAGAAAAAACTTTCTGCAGAAATCTATGCGAATCCTATTGACAATACGCATACTCAGCAGTATACTTTATCACATTAAAGCGCTAATTTACTAAAGCACCCCAATCACACATCATCAAAGGGAGGATATCATCATGAAGAAGATCTTTTCTCTGCTGCTCGCCGCCATGCTTCTTTTCGCCTGCTGTACCGCACTTGCGGAGGATGACAGCCTGAACAGCATCCTCGCCAAGGGCAAGCTCGTCATGGGCTTTGACGAGGCCTATCCGCCGATGGGCTTTGTCGACGAAAACGGCGATCACGTCGGCTTTGACATCGATCTGGCCAAGGAAGTCTGCGCGCGTCTGGGCGTTGAGCTCGTGCTGCAGCCCATCTCCTGGGATGCCAAGGAGCTCGAGCTCAACGGCGGCAACATCGACTGCATCTGGTCCGGCCTGACCATCACCCCCGAGCGCAAGGAAATGATGCTCTTCTCCATGCCGTATCTGGCCAATGAGCAGATCATGGTCGTCCTCGCCGATTCCGGCATCGCCTCCGTCGCGGATACCGCCGGCAAGGTGCTGGGCACGCAGGCCGGCTCCGCCTCCGTGGACGTGCTGGACGCGAACCCTGACATCGCCTCCGCGCTGGGCGAGATCGTCCTCTCCGACGACTTCGTCGCCGCGCTGATGGATCTGAAGCTTGGCGGCATCGACGTGCTGCTGATCGACTCCGTCGTGGGCAACTACTACATCTCCCAGCAGGATGACCCGTCCGCCTTCGCCGTGCTGCCCGAGGTGCTGCAGGCCGAGGAGTACGGCATCGCCTTCCGCCTTGGCGAGCAGGCGCTGGCCGACGCTGTGAACGCGCAGCTCATCGCCATCGCTGAGGACGGCACGCTGGCCAAGATCACCGCTGCGTGGTTCGCCAACGACGTGACCGTCGTCGCGGATTACATCGATGCGTACAAGAAGTAATCGCTCCCATTTCATCAAGACCATCTCCCTCCAATTCAGGAATGAGGCTGTAAACTGCTTTACAGCCTCATTCCCATGTTATTGATCACATCCATCATCGGCCGGAGGACGCCATGAAATACTTCAACAACCCGGAGGCCTTCCTGAAGCTGGTCGTCTCCATGCAGGACGGCTTCGCCGCCACGCTGACCATCTTCGCCCTCACGCTCGTCTTCTCCATCCCGCTGGGCATGGTCATCGCGCTTCTGCGCATGAGCAAAAGCCGCATCATCAGCACGCCGATCGCCGCCTACATCCTCATCATGCGCGGCACGCCGCTGATGCTGCAGCTCTTTGCCGTCTATTTCGCCATTCCGATGTTCTTCGGGGTGAATCTTGACCGCATGACGGCGACCATCCTCGCCTTCTCGCTCAACTACGCGGCGTACTTCGCCGAGATCTTCCGCGGCGGCATCATGTCCATTCCCGTCGGCCAGTACGAGGCCAGCCATGTCCTCGGCCTCACGCCGGTGCAGACCTTCTTTCACATCGTGTTGCCGCAGGTGGTCAAGCGCGTGCTGCTGCCGGTATCCAACGAGGTCATCACGCTGGTGAAGGATACCTCGCTGGCGAACATCATCGCCGTCAGCGAGCTGTTCCGCGCGGCGAAGAACGAAGCCAGCCGCACCGCCTCCGTCGAGCCGCTCTTCGTCGCCGGCCTGTTCTATCTGCTGATGAACGGCGTGGTCACGGTCTTCTTCAGCCGCCTGACCAGCCGCTTCGCCTACTACAAGGATTAAGGAGGGAGTCCGCATGCTGCAGGCCATCAACGTCGCCAAATCCTTCGGCACGGAGGACGTGCTGCGGGGCGTATCGCTGCGCGTCTCCCGCGGCGAGGTCGTCGCCATCATCGGGCGCAGCGGCTCGGGCAAGAGCACGCTGCTTCGCTGCCTGAATCATCTGGAGGAGATCGACAGCGGCTCCATCGTCATCGACGGCGAGGTCATGGCGGAAAACGACGCCTCCGGCCGCGCCCGATACAGGAAGGACGCGGAGCTGCGCGCCATCTGCCAGAAGATGGGGCTCGTCTTTCAGGATTACAATCTCTTCCCGCACTACTCTGTGCTGAAGAATCTCGTCATGCCGCAGACCGCCGTCCTGCACCGCAGCCGGCAGGAAGCCGAGGCCAAGGCGCGCGCGCTGCTTGAGAAGGTCGGCCTCGCAGACAAGGCGGACGAATACCCCTGCAACCTTTCCGGCGGCCAGTGCCAGCGCGTCGCCATCGCCCGCGCGCTCGCGATGGATCCGGAGATCCTCTGCTTCGACGAGCCGACCTCCGCGCTCGACCCGCAGCTCACGCAAGAGGTGCTCTCCGTCATCCGCCAGCTGGCCGATGAGCAGCGCACCATGATCGTCGTCACGCATGAGATGAACTTCGCCCGCGACGTCGCCGACCGCGTCATCTATATGGAAGGCGGTCTCATCGTCGAGGACGGCCCCGCGCAGAAGGTGCTGGGCAGCGAGCGCAGCGCCGCGGTGCGCGCCTTCGTCGGCGAATCCGGCTACTGAGCGGGCGGTGCCCACGCACGTCTTTACGCTCCCCCATTTCCAAAACAGCAAAGCAGCATGGCGTCAATGCCATGCTGCTTTTGTATTCTGCTGTTTTTCAGGTCTGCGCTCAGCGGTCGCCGTCGTCCAGCCCGCAGGCAAAGTAGGTCGCGCCGCTCATCGCATTGAGGCGGATGGTATACGCACCCGCGCGCGCATGCATCGCCTCGCCGCTCTCGCTGACAATCTCCATCGCGCCCATCAGGTCGCTCGTGGTCAGGTAGATATCCACCGGCTTCGTGCTGCGGTTGAGCAGCGTCACGGCGCAGGCATCCTTCGCCGGCCTGCCCAGCGCATCGGCGCCCTCGCTGATGGTGCGGATGACGCCCAGCACATCCTCGCCCGGCGCAATATAGCGGCAGTCGCCTGTGCGCAGCTCCGCATGCGTATTGCGCATGGCGATCATATCGCGATAGGCCTCCATCATCTGCACATCCTCATGCCCCCACGGATAGGTGCGGCGGCAGAAGGGATCGGCGCAGCCCTCAAGGCCCGCCTCGTCGGCATAATAGATGCAGGGCATGCCCGGCACGCTCACGATCATGCGCAGCATCATCTGCTCACGCCGGCCGCCCAGCGCACGCTCTGCCTCGCTCAGGCGGTGCTCCGCCCGGCGCACGCGCGGGATATCGCTGCCGTCGTTTCCGGCCAGCACGTTGATGATGCGCGGCCTGTCGTGGCTGCCCATCATATTCATCAGCGAATAGAGGAACGGCTTCGGGTAATTCTGCTGCAGCGCAGAGAGTTCATGCACGACCTGCTCCGCGCTCTTCTTGTTCATCAGGAAGCCGATGAGCGCCTCGCGCAGCGGGTAATTCATCACGCTGTCCAGCGTATCGCCCAGCACATAGGAGCGCACATTGCCGTAGGCCACCTTATGGCTGGCATCCTCCCAGACCTCACCCAGCACAGCCGCGTCCGGATCGACGCTCTTGACCTGCGCGCGCAGCTCCCTCAGGAAGGCCATCGGCAGCTCATCCGCGACGTCAAGCCGCCAGCCGCTCGTGCCGGCGCGGACCCAGTGCTTCACCACGGCGTCATCACCCTTGAGGATATAGCGCAGGTAATCAGGATCCATCTCGTTGACATTGGGCAGCGTGCGGAAGCCCCACCAGCACTCATAGTCGTCCGGCCACTTCTTGAAGGTGAACCACTTGGCAAACGGGGACTTCGGGTCGCGGTAGGCGCCCGTCTTCTCGCCGTAGGTGCCGCGGCGGTTGAAGTACACGCTGTCGTCGCCGACATGGGAGAACACGCCGTCGAGCATCACGCGGATGCCCACCGCCTTTGCCTCCTCGCACAGGCGGCGCAGCGCGGCCTCATCGCCAAACATCGGATCCACGCGCATATAGTCGCTGGTATCGTATTTATGGTTGGTACGGGCGTCAAAGATCGGATTGAAATAGATAACGCTCACGCCCATCTCCTTGAGATAGGGCAGCTTCTGGCGGACGCCCTCAAGGTTGCCGCCGAAGAAATCGCTGGCGAAGTTGTCGCCGTTCTCGGATACATTGAGGAAGGGCATCTCGTCCCACACATCGTGCAGCTCGATCTTCCGCCCCGCCTTGGCGTGCATGAGCGTGTCCGTCCCCTCGCCATGGAAGAACCTGTCCACCATGATCTGGTACATCACGCCGTCCGCCATCCAGCCCGGGACGGCATACTCCGGGTCATAGACCGTGATCTGGAAGCTCTCCTCGCTTCCCATTCGCCCGACGCCGCAGCCGGCATGATCATCCGGCGCGCCGAGCACGGCAAACGTATCCTTGCCGTATGCCTCAAACCGGTACCAGTACAGGCACGGCGTCCCGCTGACGCAGACCTGCACCTCGTAATACCGCTTCCCTCCGCGCAGGCCAAGCGGGCGCATCGGATAGCGATGCTCCTCCCCATCCCATACGCGCAGATCGATCTCCTCCGGAGTCTCGCCGCCGCTTACGGCGACACGAAGACGGACCTGCGAGCCGGTGGGCAGCGCGCCCTGCGGGTAGCGGTCGAATATATCCAGCGAATTATGCTCAAGTATCATCTGGCAGCACTCCATCCATTTTGTGTGTCAGCTGAACACGCTGTGTTCATGCTCCTTCTTCGGGGCAGTCCGGTTTATTGTATCGCACTTTGCCGCTCCTGTCAAATCCGCTTCCAGAGCATTCCGCCGCAAAGTTCACATTTTCGTTGCATTCGGATTACTTCCGCGCTACATCCTCGGGCTATACTGCCATCATCAGAAACCGTCTGCACGGAGAAAGGAGGCGGTCGCTATCAAGTCATCCATCCGGCTGCTATTCATTCCGCTGCTTCTGGCGCTTGCTGCAGGCGTCTGTATCGCCGCGCTCATCCTCCCGCACGGCATTGCGCCTGCCTCCGCGCCGCAGACGTCCGCTGCGCCCGCCATCACGGATGACGGCAGTATGCCGCTCTTCCCCGGGATGAATCAGACGTCCGTGCTTGAGCTGCAGATCGCGTCGGGCGATCGCCGCTTTGATTTCCGGCGCAGCGGCAGCAGCGTCAGCGTCAACGGGCATATCGCCGACAGCGAGATCTTCGATACGCTCCTTGAACAGGTCGCGCAGATGCCTGTGATCCCCCGCAGCGCCTTCTCCGCGCAGGGAGTTCCGGTCATGACCATCTCCATCTCCATCGGCAGCGCGCATCACAGCATCCGCTTCTACCCGGCGCAAGAGAAGGGACAGGCTGACGTCCTGTGCACACTGCCCGGCTGTGAGCAATACGGCGTCACAGACGCGTGGCGGCTGGGCACGCTGCTGCTCACCTGTGACGGCACGCGCATCCTCGACGAACACGGCAGCGAATCGCCCGCCAGATAATCCGCTCAGCATACGCGAAACGGGAGACCGCTTTCCTTGCGGTCTCCCGTCGATTCATTCAAGCCTTATGCGCGCACGACGCCGCCGCAGCGCCCGCTGATCACCACGCCGTTCTGTGCAGCGACCCTGCCGCTCACGATCACCGCAGCGATCCCCTCCGGCGCGGCGTCCGGCCTGCCGTCCCCGGGGAAATCCGCACGGTCGCAAATTGTCTCCGGGTCGAAGATCACCAGATCCGCGTCGCAGCCGGGCTGCAGCCGTCCCTTTCTTTCAAGGCCGAAGGCCTGCGCAGGCAGCAGCGTGATGCGGCGGATGGCCTCCGCCCAGCTGACGCCTCTGCCCTCACGCACCATCTGCCGCAGAAAACGCGGGAAGCTGCCGGCGATCTGCGGATGCCCCTCCCCGGGCTGGTACGCGCCGGTGTCCGAGGAGATCATCGCCCGCGGATGACGCGCGATGGTGAATACCGCCTCCTGACTGCCGGTGAACACAGCAACCGCATCGTGCGGATGCGCCACGCGCAGATGCTCATAGAGCGCGCGATCCGGCTGCTCCCCGGCATGGCAGCCGGAGATCATCCGCAGATGATGGAGCTCAATGCTGTTTTCGCGCATGACACTCTCGTCAAACAGCGCCGCGCCGATCGAAGAGCACCAGTCTTTATACATGCCGCTGTCAAACCAGACGTCGATCCCCTGCGCCCGCGCGGCGTCCACCATCGCCAGCGCCTCGTCCTCAACGCCCACGCCGTACTGATAGGTGAAATGCGAGACGATCATCCGGCAGCCCGTCGCCGCCGCAAGGTCAATCGCCTCCTGCAGGGAATGCAGATCGGTCATGGAGTTCATGCGGGTATCGATGGATACCGGTCTGCCGCAGGCCTTCGCCTCCCGGCACAGCGCCAGCATCTCCTCATCCGACGTGCCGGGCGCATATGCGGGGCCGAGCGAGACGCCGATCGCGCCGTCCCTGAGCGCCTTCCGCGCCAGATCAATCATCACGCCCAGCTGCTTTTCATCCGCAGGCACAAAAGGATCCATAACGCCCGCCGCCTCGCGCAGCGCGCACAGGCCGACCTGCTCCGCCTGATGGATGGGGAAACCCTGCTGCTGCGCAAAGAACTGCCCGATATCCACGGGCGAAAAGCCGCAGTTGCCTCCAACGCTTGTAGTCACGCCCTGCAACAGCGACAGCTCGCCCGTGCGGGCGTGCCCGTCAATATGACCATGCGGATCGATAAAGCCCGGGCTGACCATGCAGCCCCGGGCGCAGATGCGCTCTGCGTCCTGCGGCGGGATCAGGCTGCCCGGATCGGCGACCGCCGCAATCACGCCGTCCCTGACCAGAATATCCGCCGGGGCGATGCGCCCCGCCTGAGGGTCGACGGCCATGCCGCCAGAAATGAACAACGTAGACATGAAGCATTCCTCCCGGTGTATCCTAAGTACCGCGAAAGGGAAATGTTCTCCCGATAGGGAAAGCCCGCAGCGCAGCGCCGCGGGCTTTCCCTATCGGGCGTCCCCTTGCAGGGACGCCCGTACAGGCTGCGCAGATTACAGGCCGAGCTTGAAGGTGGTCCAGATATCCTGGAACTTCTGCTCGTTCTCGGTGGACAGGTTCATGACGAACTCCGCCTTGCCGATGTTGTCATAGATGCCCATGAACTCCGGACGGCTCTTGAACGCGTCGGACAGCTTATCCTGCGCGGCGGCGTTCGGGCTGCAGTAATACTGCCACTCGGCGCAGATCGCGGCGATCTCCGGGCGGAGCAGGAACTCAAGGAACATGTTCGCGTTCTTGGCGTGCGGCGCATTCACCGGGATGAAGCAGCCGTCGATGCCGAAGCCGAGGCCCTCTTCCGGCCAGACGACCTTCAGGTCCGGGTTGGCGTCCAGCGCCATCGCGACGAACGGGGTGAAGGTGTAGGCCACGGAGATGTCGCCCGCCACCAGATAGTTATGAATGTTCTCGTACTCGAGAATGTGGATGTTCTCCTTGAGCGCCTCCAGCTTGGCCGCAGCCTCGGCGAGGACGGCCTCGTCGGTGGTGTTCATGCTCTGGCCCATGGACAGCAGCACCATGCCGATGGTCACGCGGGCATCGTCGATGAGGCCGAGGGAATCGGCAAGGGACGGATCCCACAGATCGCCGAAGCCCTTGATCTCCTTCTCCACCACGGACGGATCATACACGATCAGCGGGATGCCGCTGACGTACGGCATGACATACTCGTTCTCCGGGTCGAAGTACTGGCTGGTGAAGCGCGCGTCAAGGTTCTCGTAGTTGGTCACGATCGCCTTGTCGATCTTCTGCATCAGGCCGGCCTCACGCGCGGCGTTGAGGATGTAGTCGCTGGCGAGGATGATATCATAGTCGCCGCCGTTCACAGCGGTCAGCTTCTGCAGCATCTCTTCGTTGCTGGCAAAGGTCGCGTAGTTGACCTTGATGCCGGTTTCCTCTTCGAACGGGGCGATCACGGTCGCGTAATCGATGTAGCCTTCCCAGGAAAAGATGTTGAGCACGGCCTCATCCGTCGCATTGACGGTCTCGGCCATCGCGCAGGTGACGAGCGCCAGCATAGCCAGCAGCAGGCAGACGATTTTCTTCATGGTCAGTTCCTCCTTATATTGGGGTATATCCATCGCGGCATTACCGCGCGGAATGCAGTTTCTTGTCGCTGCGCGCGCTGATGAACTGCGAGAGCGCAACGAACAGGAAGATCGCGCCCAGCATCAGCGTGGAGAGCGCATTGATCTCCGGCGTGCCGCCGGACTTGAGGCCGGTATAGATCTTAAGCGGGAGGGTCGTGGTCTCCGCGCTGGTGACGAAGAAGGAGATCACCACGTCGTCAAGCGACATCGCCGCCGCCAGCATCATGCCGGAGATGACCGCGGGCATGATCAGCGGCAGGGTGATATCCCGCAGCACGCGCAGGGGGCTCGCGCCCAGATCGCGCGCCGCCTCCTCGATCGCCGGGTCCATGCCCACCAGACGGGACTTGACGTTGATGAACACATACGGCACGCAGAAGGTGGTATGCGTCGCCACCAGCGCGCCCATGCCCAGCTTCACGCCGACGCCGGTGAACAGCGCCAGATACGCCATGCCCAGCACCAGCTCGGGGATCATCATCGGCAGGGT
>JAGBAV010000046.1 GCA_017938795.1 Clostridia bacterium | reverse complement strand
TGAACGCATCCGGCAGATCCTCAGCGGCAGCGAAGATCAGGTTCTTGCGCTCGGTCATCATATCGCCGGTGACGTTCTCCCAGGTGACGTTGATGCCGGAAGCCTCGTTCAGCTGCTGAACGAGCGGCTTGGTCTCATTGGGCGGGGACATGCTGGTGACGCCAGCAAAGATGTGGAAGGTGGGGACTTCCTCAGCGAGGGCAGCGCCGAACGTCATCACAGACATCAGCATGCACAGCGCGAGGATCAGGCTGATAAGCTTCTTCATACCTTGGTGCCTCCTTTTTATTTTCTAACCGGTTATTCCAACCGGCCAGTTCCGCAGGAAACAATGGGGGTGACGTTTATTCTATCCCGCCCGGCATGACGGCCGTTTCATTCTGGGCGGGAAGCGAATACAGGGAAAGGGGATCAGCCCTTGACGGCGCCGATCATGATGCCCTTGGAGAAGTACTTCTGCACGAAGGGATAGATGATCAGCATCGGGACGGACGCGACGACGATGGAAGCGAACTTGATCATCTCAGTGACCTTCTGCTTCTCGGCGTAGTTGGCGTCCATGCCCATCATCATGTCGGAAGAGGCCTGGCTCTTGATGAGGATGGAACGCAGCACCAGCTGCAGGGGAGCCATGTCGCTCTTGGTGGTGTAGATGAGGGCGTCGAACCAGTTATTCCACAGGCCGACGGCGTAGAAGACGACCATAACCGCGATGATCGGGGTGGACAGCGGCATGACGATGCGGACCATCGTGCCGATGTTGCTGGAGCCGTCGATGGAGGCTGCCTCGGTGAGGCTCTCCGCAATATTGGATTCAAAGAAGGTGCGCGCGATAATCAGGTTATAAACGGAGATCGCGTTGGGGATGATCAGCGCCCAGATGGTGTTGAACATGCCCACGTCGCGGACGGTCAGGTAGGTCGGGATCAGGCCGCCGTTGAAGTACATGGTGAACAGCAGGAAGAGCATGATCCAGCGCCTGCCGGGCAGGGTCTTCTTGGAGAGCGCGTAGCCGCTCACGCAGGTCAGCACGACGCTGACAAAGGAGCCCAGCGTGGTGTAGACGATGCTGTTGAGGTAGCCGCGGGTGATCATGGGATCCTGGAAGATGCGCTCATAGCCGCCCCAGGAGAAGCCCACCGGACGGATCATCGTCTGACCGGCATAGACCTTAAAGGGGTCGGATACGGAGGCGATCAGCACGTAATACAGCGGATACGCCGTGATGAAGAGGACGAACGCCAGAAGGACATAGTTCGCGATGTCAAATGCCTTATCGCTGGCGGAAATCGGCTTGACCTTTGCCTTTGCGGCAAGCTTTTTGGCTTCCATATTCCTGTCCTCCTTACCACAGACTCACGTCGCCGACGCGCTTGGAGATCTGGTTCACGGTCACCAGCAGTACGATATTGATGACGGTATTGAACAGACCCACAGCGGTGGAGAAGCTGTACTGTGTCTTGAGCACGCCCTGCTCGTAGACGTAGGTGGCGATGATATCGCTGGCGCCCTTGTTGAGGTCGGTCTGCAGGAGGTAGGCCTTTTCAAAGCCGACGCTCATCAGGTTGCCGAAGTTCATGATGAACAGGATGATGATGGTGGGAAGCAGCGCCGGCACGTCGATATGCCAGATGCGCTGGAGCTTGTTGGCGCCGTCCACCGTGGCGGCCTCGTACAGCTCCACATTGACGCCGGAAAGCGTAGCCAGATAGATGATGGTGCCCCAGCCGGTATCCTGCCAGATGCCGGAGATGATGTACACCGGGCGGAACCACTTCGCATCGCCGAGGAAGTAGATGCTTTCTCCGCCGAACATGTTGATGACGAGATTCACAAGGCCGCCGTACGGGGAGAGGAAGATGTGCAGCATGCCGGCCAGAACCATGACCGAGATGAAGTGCGGCGCGTAAACCACGGTCTGCACGGTGCGCTGGAACTTCTTGTTGGGCACCTGGTTAAGCATCAGGGCCAGAATGATCGGCAGCGGGAAGGAGAAAATCAGCGTCTCAAAGGAGAGCAGGAACGTGTTGATAACCAGACGGCTGAAGTTGTAGGAATTGAAGAACTTCATGAAGTGCTTCATCAGCGGGTCGGACCACGGGCTGCCCATGATGCCAAGGCTTGCCTTGAAATCCTTGAAGGCGATCTGCACGCCGTACATCGGGACGTACTTAAAGACGAAGATGATCACGAACATGGGAACCAGCAGCAGATAGAATTCCCAGTGGTTCATGATGCGCCGCCACAGCCTTCGACCGGCCGATGGCTTAGTGATTTGCGTAGGGGCTTGCATCCAATCACACCTTTCTGACTATTTGAGCCGGAGAGATCAGGGCGTCTCTACGGTTTCAAAGCTGAGCTCAAAGTCTCCGCGATAGACGGAGATGGTGGATTCGACGATGGTATTCATACGGTTGTAGCTCTTGCGGTGCGAACAGTTGACCACGCTGCCGGACGCGACGCCGAGAAGCTCGACCTCGTTGTCGTTGGCCAGACGCGCGCCCATCGTCCGCACGGAGCGGTAGATGCGCGTATCGTACCGATAGCTGAGCACGCGATGCAGGCTGTTGGTCTGAAGGCGGTGCTCCAGCACGAAGCTGCACCGGGTATACGGCAGCACCGATTCGCTGATGGACGTCGGGGTATCGTTGGCGTAGTGCAGGCGGGAAATGCGGATGACGCGCACGCCTTCGGCGATCTCGAGCCGCTGCGCGATCTCCGCATTGGCGTCGAGCACCTCCATGCTCAGCACCTTGGTGGTGGGGATGGCGCCGCTGCGCAGCGCAGATTCGCGGAAGACCTCGAGTGTGCTGGTCTTTTCTACGTTGGCAGAAGGAGTGGACACAAAGGTGCCCTTTGCCTTCTTTCGGATCAGGTACCCGCCCTCCACCAGTTCTCCGATGGCCTGTCTGACGACGTTTCGGCTGATGGCGTATTGCTCCATCAGTTCATGCTCTGTCGGAATCATGTCGCCCGCGCTGAGCGTACCGTTTTGAATATCGCCGAGAATCAGTTCTTTTAACTGGACATACAGAGGGACATTTAGGTTTTTATTCAGTGTTTGCTGCCTCATATCGCGTTACATCCTTCGTCGTGGTGTATCTTTTGATTATAGCACGGGGATTGGATTTTCTGCAAACCTTGAACGTTCTTTGAATGTCCCATAATGTTCTGTTCGAATGTATCTTAACAGAAAGCGAATGTCCTGTCAACCGATAGAAAACAATTTTCATAAAAATTTTCGGATAAATCATGCAAAGTGGTCAGATGTCTTACGAATATCGGGCGTATTTGATGAGAAGTAACGATGGAATGAGGGGATGAACGGTAAATGGAGATTGTGCTGAGGGGTGTTTGGATGTATAATGTACCAAAGAGAACCGGGAAAAGGACAAAAGAAACGGCATAATCGGAAGAAAATATAGCAGATATCCGGCGCCGCGACGTGTTCTTTATGAGGTGAAGCTCTGAATCTGCATCATTATGTTCTATACAGTCCGTAGCAGACGGGGAAAGGATGATCACCATGCTGACCAATCTGAAGGAACTGATGCGCTATGCGCAGGAGCATTCAGTCGCCATCGGCGGCTTCAACGGGCCGACGCTCGAATCGGCGCGCGCTTCGCTGGAGGCGGCGCAGGAGCTGGGCATGCCGCTGATTCTGCAGCATGCTCCGGTACATGAGCCCTTCATCTCTCTGGAGCTGGCGGGAAAGATCATGCTGGCGCTGGCGGAGGAGGCGACGGTGCCGGTCTGCGTACACCTTGACCACGGCGACAGCGCGGAGACTGTCATGCGCGCTATCCGCACGGGATATACCTCCGTGATGTACGATGCCTCCGGCAAGCCCTTCGAGCAGAACCTGAGCGAGACGCGCGAGATTGTGAGGCTTGCGCATTCGGTCAATGTATCTGTGGAGGCGGAGCTGGGCAACATGCCCCACAACTTCCGCGGCGAAATGACCGAGTACGACCCGGAAGCCTTTTACACCGTCCCTCAGGACGCTGCGCGTTTTGCCCGGGAAACAGGCGTGGACGCGCTGGCCATTTCCTTCGGCACGGTGCACGGCGTGTACAAGGCGAAGCCGAAGCTGAACTTCGATATCATTCGTCAGGTCCGGGCGCAAACCGGCGGCCTGCCGCTGGTGATGCACGGCGGAAGCGGCCTGTCCGATGAGGATTACCGCACAGCCATTGCCTGCGGTATCCGCAAGATCAACTATTATACATATGAAGCGCTTGCCGGCGGCAGGGGCATTTACGACGCGGTGGCACAGTATCCGCAGGGACTGTACTTCCACGACGCCGCTATGGCGGCGACCAAGGCCATGCGCGAGGATGTGCTGCGCATTCTGCGCATTTTCGGGGGAGGCGGACAGTAATGCGCGAGGGTATTGCCTATGCCGGCAACCTGATCGTTGACCGCATCCGCCGGATTGACCGCCTGCCAAGGCGCAGCGAGCTGGCTGCTATCCACGGTACGGGGCGCTCCACGGGCGGCGCATGCAACGGGGCCATCAGCATGAAGCTGCTCGCGCCGGAATTGCCGGTGGCGGTATACGGCGCGGCGGGTATGGACGCGGAGGGCGACTTCATTCTGTCTCAGTTTGAGCGTTACGGCGTGGAGACGAAGGGGATCCTTCGCCGCGGCGAGACAGCGTTCACCGACGTTTATGAGGAATCGAGCACCCACTGCCGCACGTTCTTTTACTTTGGCGGCGCAAACGATACCCTTGACGTGGATGATATTGATTATGACTCCCTGTCCTGCCGGATCCTTCAGGTCTGCTATCCGCTGCTGCTCAGGACGCTGGATATGCCGGATGATCGGTATGGCTCGCGCATGGGCATTCTTCTTCACAGGGCGCAGCAGGCGGGCTGCCTGACCGCGCTGGATGTAATCAGCGAAGACTCTGACCGCTATAAAACGCTCGTACGTCCGCTGCTTGCCTATACGGATTATCTCACTGTCAATGAGATCGAGGCTGAGCGCATCACGGGCGTCCCCTTGACCGGGGAGGACGGCAGATTGCTGGAGGAGAATGTGCCCACTGCGCTCAGCAGGATGCTGACGCTGGGCGTGTCGCGCCGGGCAATCATCCATGCCCCTGCCGCGGCGTTTGGCATGGACGCCAACGGAACCTACTACCGCGAAAAGGGAAAGCATCTGCCGGATGGATTTATCAAGGGCACGGTCGGCGCGGGAGACGCCTTCTGCGCAGGCGCGCTGCTGGCCGCCTATCGCGGTCTGCCGGTATGGGACGCGCTCCGCTGGGGCAACGCGGCGGCCGTGCAGTCGCTGCGCGCGGATACGTCCAACGGCTCGGTGGTACCCATTGAAGAATGTCTGACCAATTACGACGCATTGTCATCGGAGGGATAAACATGACTTATCGCGAACTGCTTGCGCGCCTGACGGATCTGCGCGCGCTGGCGCAGCGGGCCATGCCGGGCGAACGGAGCGGCTGCATGTCCAGCTATGACCGCGCGTCCCGTTTTGACGAGGCCGCCGGAACCTACGTGAACTGGGACGCCAACGCCGACGGCAGCGGCTGCATCCGCACGCTGGAGGACGGAAGCATCGTCGCCTTTGAGCAGGAGGGGCCCGGCGTCATCTGGCGCATCTGGAGCGCACTGCCCCAGCAGGGCCACATGCGCGTGTACATCGACGGCGCAGAAGTCCCGGCGATCGATATGCCCTTCATCGACTGGTTTGAAAAGCAGCCGGGCGATATTCCGCCGCTGAACCTGTCTGAACTCTCCATGCGCTTATCCCGCGGCAGAAACAGCTTTATCCCCGTTCCCTTTCAGAAGAACTGCCGCGTGGAATTCGCGCCGGACTGGGGTGCATATTATCACTTTACCTATACGCTTTTTGACAGCGATACCGTGATGCCTGCCTATCAGGAGCGCTTCACCAACGACGGCATGATCGCCCTCGCCGAGGTCGACCGCCTGCTTTATGACCGCGGCGAGGTCTGCCGCGCGGGAGAACGCATCGCGGAGGCCTCCGTTTCTCCGGGCGAAACCGCGCAGCTCTTTGCGCTTTCGGGCAGCGGCCTGATCGAGGAGCTCGCCCTTTGCAGCACAGGAGCGGACGTGTCCCGCCTCCTCCTGCGGATGTACTGGGACGGGTGCGAAAGGCCCGCCGTGGAAGCGCCGCTGGGCGAGTTCTTCGGCGGCGCACCGGGCTATGCGCGCTACCGCTGCCTGCCCATGAGCATGGAGCGCGCGCAGTACGCCTGCCGCTTTGCCATGCCCTACGCTTCCGGCTGCCGGGTGGAAATCGCAAACCTTGGCGATGAGCCGCAAACGGTGCGCATGCAGTTTTCGGTGGACACGGCGTTTGTGCCGGATGAAAATACGCTGCGCTTCCACGCCAAGTATCATCGCGGGTACTTCGGCAATCTGGACAGCACGCGCTTTGCCCCCGGCGGGGACCGCTGGCCGGACTGGCCGCTGCTGAGGGTGGCGGGTGCTGCGGGCCGCTTTGTGGGCGTGCATCTGCACATTCTGGATACATGGAGGACGCCGGAGGAAAAACCGCAGTCCTGGTGGTACGGCGCGTGGGACAAAAAGACCGTGGACTGGTGGTGGGGCGAGGGCGATGAAAAGTTCTTCGTCGACGGCGAAACCTTCCCCTCCACCTTCGGCACAGGCAGCGAGGACTACATCGGCTATGCCTGGGCGGCGGAACCGCCGTTTGCCCGGTTCGACAGCCCTTATGCCTGCCTGAATGCCATGCCCATCGACGGCTGCGGGCATACCGCCGTCAGCCGCTTCCATGTCGCAGACAGCATTCCGTTTACAGACGGCTTTGAGGGCTTCATCGAAAAGTATAAGGGCGACGTATGGGACGGGGAAAACGCCTGCCTGTATGCCGCTGTGCCCTACTGGTATCAGCAGGCCGGGACGGACGATGCGTATCCGCCCGTGCAGCGCGAAGCGCTGCTGCCTGACGACTGAAGCGCGCAGGTGCAGTACGGAAGTATATGTATGAAATAAACTCATGCTCAATGTGGGCTGTATCCCGTTAAACGGACACGAAAATAAGAGCCTGTTATAGAATTACGTGACATTACGCGGCCTTGCTCCTGATTTCAACAGGAGTGAGGCCGTCTTTAAGTTAATACGTTCATAGTTGTAGAAATGAATGTATTCAGCAATCAGTTGTTCAACTTGTTGCTTTGACGAGTAATGCGCTGTATACAAACATCCGGATTTAAGCGTGCCAAAGAAATTCTCCATAGCAGCGTTGTCATAAGGACAACCAGGGCTAGACATGGATGGCGAGAAGTGGTATTCTTGACTCAGGTCAAAGTATGCTTTGGATGTGTATTGAGACCCCTGGTCGCTGT
>JAGBAV010000007.1 GCA_017938795.1 Clostridia bacterium | reverse complement strand
TGCGGCGCATGGGGGAAACGATAAGGGCTGCCGCCCTTAAGATCCCGCCTGAGGGATACCACCCTCAGACTCCCTTCATCGCTTCGCGGCGGCTTAAAGAAGTTATACCGCCGCCGCAATAGGTCGCTGACGCTCCCGCTGCGGCGTACGCGAACCACCGCCTGCGGCGCATGGGGGAAACGATAAGGGCTGCCGCCCTTAAGATCCCGCCTGAGGGATGCCTCCCTCAGACTCCCTTCATCGCTTCGCAGCGGCTTAAACCATTCCAGCCGCCGCCGCAATAGGTCGCTCCGCTCCCGCTGCGGCGTGCGCGAACCACCGCCTGTGGCGCATGGGGGAAACGATAAGGGCTGCCGCCCAAACCCGCCAAGGGATTTCATCCCTTGACCCTTCATCGCTTCGCGGCGGCTTGAAGGGGCTATCCCTTATTCTGCATCCGCCTTGCCTGTATCCACATTACCGCTGCTCAGGCCCTCGGCCTTCTCCTCCAGCGGCAGCCAGTCGATCGTCCGGCGGATCTGTTCATCCCAGAAATCCCAGTCATGTCCGCCCGGCGTCTCCTCATACGTCACGTCAAACCCATTCTCCGTGAGCAGATCGCGGTACACCCTGTTCACCCCGACCAGCCCGTCGTCCTTCCCGCAGGACAGGCGGATCGTCGGCAGCGCCGTCTCCGGCCGCTCCTTCTTCAGCGCCGCCAGCTTCGCGATCAGCACGCGCGGGTTGTTCTCCGTCCGCGCCGCTGCGCTCAGGTCGCCGAACAGGCTCTCCATGTATCCGTCACTCGTCGCCTCGCTGCGCGGCCCGCGCTCAAACATCGCCACCGCCGCCGAATACGGGATGATCCGGCTGAACGTCTCATGATACTTCAGCCCCGCCAGCAGCGCGCCGTAGCCGCCCATCGACAGCCCGCCGATGAACGTATCCTCCCGCCGGTGCGACAGCGGGAACATCCGCCGCGTGACCTCTACCAGCTCCCGCCCGATGAATTCGCCGTAGCGGTTGCGCGTGCCCGCGTGGTCGATATACCAGCTGTTGTCGCCGGAGGGCATGACCACCGCCAGCCCCTTCGCCTCCGCCCAGCGCAGGATCCGCGTGCCGTTGATCCAGTCGTTGCTGCTGCCCAGCAGCCCGTGCAGCAGGTACAGCGTCTTATACGGGCCGCCGGACATAAACGTGCCGTCCGGCCTGCGCTTGTCCGCTGGCAGGATTACGCGGATCGGAACCGTCCTGTACAGCGTATGCGCGTAGATGGTCGCTTGAATCAGAGCCATATGCATCCTCCTTGACATCCTGTCATGATACCTATCATGATACATCCGCCGCGCCCCGTGTCAAGCCCTTTTGTGCAGCCGACCGCCCTTGATTTTCCCGCGATTTATGATATGATAGAGAAAATACAGGCATATACGGGGGTCAGGCATATGGGCATTCTGGTCATCGGCGCAGCGTTTATGGATATCAAGGGGTTCCCGCTGGATAATTACCTTCCCAACGGGCGCAATGTCGGCAGGATCGAGTACATTCACGGCGGCGTCGCGCGCAATGTCGTGGAGGATATCGCCAATGTCGAGCTGCGGCCGACCTACATGGGCATCGTCGATGATACGCCCATGGGCGCGGCGGTCGTCGGCAAGCTGCGCGATCACAAGGTGAACTGCGACTATGTCCTCACCCTCCCGGACGGCATGGGCACGTGGCTCGCCGTCTTTGACAATAACGGCGACGTCGCCGGCTCCATCTCCAAGCGGCCGAACATGCTGCCCCTCGTCGGGCTGATGGAGGAGAAGGGCGACGAGATCTTCGCCGCCTGCGACGCCGTCGTGCTGGAGGTCGATCTGGACAAGGCCATCGTCAAGAAGGTCATCACGCTGGCGAAGCGCCACGGCAAGAAGCTCTTCGCCCTCGTCTCCAACATGAGCATCGCCGTCGAGCGGCGCGACTTCCTGCAGTCTTTCGACTGCTTCATCTGCAACCAGCAGGAGGCCGGCCTCTTCTTCATCGACGACTATACCGGCATGAACCGCGAGCAGATGCGCGATATCCTCGCGAAGAAGGTCGCCGTGGCGCGCATCCCCGCGATGGTCGTCACCATGGGCGGCGAGGGCGCGGTCTACGCCAGCCTCTCCGGCGAGAGCGGCGTCTGCCCGGCGAAGAACGTGCAGGTGAAGGACACCACGGGCGCGGGCGACGCCTTCTGCGCCGGCGTGTCCATCGGCCTCACCTACGGCAAGACCCTCGCCGAGGCCATCGAGATCGGCTCCTCCCTCGCGGCCTCCGTCATCTCCTCTTCGGAGAATGTCTGCCCGCGCTTCCGGCCGGAGGAATTCGGCCTCCCCGCCGCGCACATGGACTGACAGCGTTATATAAACAGAGCGCCCGGCGTGATGCCGGGTGCTTTTCCTGTCCCCGCGCAGCAAAACAACCAGCCGCTTATCGGCGGCCGGCTGTGGTGATGCTTATTCTGCGGGGAGGAAGGTAACCAGCTCCTCCATGTCCTTGCGCCGCTTGGCGCGGAGCACATCGCCCTCGGCGGGGTATCCCAGCGTGATGACCAGACGCACCGGCGCGTCAAGCCCGCACAGGCTGCGGATGCGCGCATCGTCGAACCAGCCGAGGATGCATGTGCCCAGCCCCTGCGCGGCGGCCTCCGCCGTGAGGTATGCGGCGGCGATGCCGATGTCGATGGAGCGGTAGTCGTTGCCCTTGACCTTCGCGCCCAGCGCAGCCGTCTTCACATACGGCGCCTCGGAGAGGACGAGCTGCACCGGCGCCTGCGCGGCGAAGCGGTTCATCCCCGCGGGGCCGACCGTCGCGGCGGCGACCTGCGCGGCCAGCTCCCCGCGGCATACGGTGATATGATACGGCTGCCCGTTGCAGGCGGACGGCGCAAGCCGCGCGGCCTCCAGCACGGCGCGCAGCGCGGCTTCCTCCACGGGGCGCGCGCTGTCATAGCTGCGGCAGGACTGCCGCGCCAGAGCGATCTCTGTGAAGTTCATGGTTCTGCCTCCCTGTTCATGCATATCCAGTGATGTGATGGTAGCACAATCCGGCGGGGAATGTGATGTAGGAGGCGAAGGGAGGGACGCAGGATCCCTCCCTCCCTTCCCTCCTACGACCTCCAATCCCACCCTACCCTATACGGGGGTGGCTCTGAGCGAAGTAAGCAATCCTTCGTGTCTGTGTTGAAAAGCGATGCCCTGTTGGTTCTCTGCACGTCGGCAGGGGCCCGGCACCGCATAAATGCGTTTTACTGCCGGGCTTCGGCTTGATGCAGGTTGGGCGGGCGTTAGATTTGTCTGCGAGTACGCTCAAATCATGGCTTCTTGCGGATGAACCTCCAACTGCTTCGTGGAGCCCAAGCCTCCCTCGCTGAGGGAGGTGGCTGCCGCAGGCAGACGGAAGGAGTGCCCCGCCGGAGGCAGCTCCGGCTACCGCATACCTGCAATCCATAGACGCATCCTGAGGCTCCCTTGTGTAAAGGGCACCGGAGCCTGCCGCCGCCTGTGGTGGGAGAAGGCAGGCTAAGGGATTGCCGTCTCCAGAGCTCCCTTGCCGATCCTCTTCTTATTCGCCGTCCGGGATGCGCTGCCCCCAGAGGCACAGGCCGGTCGCGTCCATCGCGGTGATGGTCGTCACGAAGGCCTGATTGTAGTCGTTGTCGTAGCCGAGGTTCATCACGCCGTTGTAGGTCGTGCCGTCCAACGTGAGCTCGATGCGATTGCCGTCCAGCATCGTCCAGCTGCCGCTGTGTGCGCCGGTGATGGTGCCGTCCCCGTGCAGCTCGCACAGCTGAGAGACATGCTCGGTCAGGTTGATGTCGCGCTCATGCAGCAGGATCTTGTAGCTGCCCGCGCGCTGCGCCTCGTCCACCGGCGTGAGCGTCTCCCCGGCGTAGCGCAGGGGGCTGACGACCGGCCAGCCGGCGTCGTTGAAGTACATCTGATGCACGCGGACATAGTAGCTCTCGCCGCGGCCGACGAAGCGGGTGTGGAAGATCAGGAAGTACTGCCCGGTTTCCTCGTCGCGGTAGACGGAGTTATGCCCCGGGGAGCGGTAGATGATGTCCTTGCTCTTGGCCTCGCCCTCGGCTGCGCTCAGGACGTAGCCGCCCATCAGCTTCACGCCGTAGGGCTCGTAGTCCGGGTCGTTGAAGTAGGTGCCGTTCCTGCCGCCGCAGTCGATCATGTCCTGACCGAGCGCGTCGACATAGGGGCCGTCCGGGTTCTCGCTGCGGCAGACGCGGATGTTGTAGCCGTCCGCGGCGTTCAGCCCGCCGAAGGAGAGGAAGAGGTAGTAGTAGCCCGTCTCCGGGTTATAGGTGATGTAGGGGGCCTCGATGCGGGCGTGGTTCTTGCCCAGCAGCTTCTTGCCGTAGCCCTGCCCCTCGAGGGGGAAGCCGGTGTCCTCGTCCATCTGCAGAATGTAGATGCCGCCGGAGTAGGAGCCGTAGACCATCCAGAGCTTCCCATCCTTGTCGTAGAAGACATTCGGGTCGATGGCGTTGGGCAGCTGCGTGGCGTCGTAGCCCGGGCCGCCGGACTTGAGCATGATACCGATATTCTCAAACGGGCCCTCCGGCCTGTCGCTCACGGCGAGGCCCAGCGCGGACAGCGGCGAGCTGCCCTCGCAGGTGCAGTAATACATGTAGTACCGCCCGTCGGCGAGGCGGATGACGTCCGGCGCCCAGAAGGTGACGGTCTTCGCGTAGGAGAGCGCCTCGCGCATCTCCTCCTGCACGTTCTCAACCAGCGAGCAGCCGTTCTCCGCATTGCGGCTGATCATCTTCCACTGCATCAGGTCGGGGCTGACCGCGGCCTGCATGTGGCTGCCATAGATGTAGAAGGTGCCGTCCTCTGCGCGCATGACGGACGGGTCATGGACGGAGGCATTGCGGAACTTGACCTCCTCCTGCGCGCAGGCGGGGACGAGGCAGAGGGCGAGGCACAGCGCCGCAAGGGCAGTCAGAATGCGTTTGAGCATGGGGGTTCGTCCTTTCCGCGTCCCGCCGTCTGTGGGGGGAACGCCTTTGATGCGTTCAGTATAGCATCATGAACGTTCATGTGCAACAATTACGGGTCTTTTCGGACAAAATTGACCTTGCGCAATCCCCTGCATGGGTGTATAGTAGGCAGGACATAACACATGAAACAGGAGGCGATTGTGATGCCTGCCGGGCAAAGACGCGCGGTCAAGGTTGACATGACAAGGGGCCGCATGCTCCCGCTGGTGCTGCGCTTTGCGCTGCCGCTGTGCGTGGGCAATATTCTTCAGCAGATGTATCTGACGGTGGATACATTGGTCGTGGGCAATTTCTGCAGCCCGGTCTCCCTCTCCGCGCTGGGCACGAGCGGCCAGCCGGTGGAGATCCTGCTGACGCTCTTCGTCGGCATGGGCTCGGGCCTGTCCATCCTCGTGGCGCAGTATACGGGCGGCGGCAAGCGCGATCGCGTGACGGCGATTCTGCGCACGGCGGTCGGCTTCCTCTATCTGGCGGCGATCCCGATGACCGTGCTGGGCATGCTCGTCGGGCCGTATCTGCTGCGGATGATGAACGTCCCGCCGGACACCTATCCCTACGCCCTTGGCTATATGCGCATCCTCTTTGCCGGCACGCTGGCGAACCTCGGCTATAATATGAACGCCGGCGTCCTGCGCGGGCTGGGGGACAGCCGCTCCTCGCTGCTCTTCCTGATGCTCTCCTGCGCGGCGAATATCGTGATGGACGTGCTGTTCATCGCGGGCTTCCATATGGATGTATGGGGCGCGGCGCTGGCGACGATCATCGCGCAGTACGCGGCGTGGCTCTTCAGCGTGTTCTATATCCGCAGGAAGTATCCGGAGCTGGGCTTCACGCTCCTGCCGCGCGCGCTTGTGCTGTCCGATCTGAAGGAGATGGCGCGCGTGGGCGTGCCGCTGGGCGTCAATAATTCGTTCTATTCCGTCGGGCATCTGCTGATGCAGTCGCTCGTCAACGCGCAGGGCTCCATGTTCATCGCGGCCTGCGCCGTGGGCAGCAAGCTGACCGGCATCGCGAACCTGATGATCTCCTCCCTGTCCATGGCGACGGCAACCTACGCCGCGCAGAATTACGGCGCGAAGCGATACGACCGCCTGCGCCGCGGCGCGGCGATCCCGTTCATCTCCGGCGCGATCACGCTGACCGCCGGTCTGGTGGTGACTGCCTTCGCCCGCCCGCTGCTCTCGCTCTTCACGCAGGACCCCGCCGTGCTCGATCTGAGCGTGACCTATCTGCGCCTGCTGCAGCCGTTCACATGGTGCTACGCGGTCTTCAACGCCCTGATCAGCCTCGCCAACGGCGTGGGCGAGATGCGCTACCCGACCATCGTCAACGTCCTGATGCTCTGGGCGGTGCGCATCCCCGTCGGCCACCTGATCGCCAATGTCTTCGGCGGCTATTACGTCAGCGCGGCGATCTCCGTCTCCTTCGTCTTCGGCATGCTGTGCATGCTGGCCTTCCTGCGCAGCGCGCGCTGGCGGGAGATTGGCCGCCTCGCGCGGCAGATGGAGGACGGGCAGGCCGCGTGACGGCTTGATCAACTGAATACAAAACGCACCCTCCTGCTTGTCCGGGAGGGTGCGCTGTATTTGGCTGTGATGCGGCCTGATCAGACGGTCAGCCCCGCGCCCGTCTCCACCGGGAAGGGGAGCAGCGAGAGGATGTCGCGCTCGACGTCCACGCCGGGGTAGACCTCCAGCAGCTTCAGCCCGCGCGCGGTGAGGATGAAGACGCAGCGCTCGGTGACGTAGAGCACCTTCTGCCCGTTGGCGATGGCCTTGCGGGCGGAGAAGCTGACGCTCTGCAATTCGTCCACGAACTTGGGCACGGAGCCGTTGTGGTCGATGGTGATGGTTCCGTCCTCATCGCGGGAGACGGCGAGGCCCTTCGTGTTGAAGGTCAGGCAGAAGACGACGGTGGAGGTCTGCGCCGTGATGTTGGCGAAGCCGCCGATGCCGGCGTATGCGCCCGGGCCGCGGTGGGCGTTCACGTTGCCGTAGCGGTCGACCTCCAGCGCGCCCATGAAGCAGATATCCAGCCCGCCGCTGTTGTACAGGTCGAACTGGTTCGCCATGTCGTAGACGGAGGCCGCGCCGATCATCGCGCCGAAGACCGGGCCGGAGGCCGGGAAGCCGCCGATGCCGCCGGATTCGACGGTCAGGGTGATGTGGTCGAGCATGCCGCTGCGGCGCGCATACTGGGAGACCATCTCCGGGATGCCGATGCCGATGTTGACAATGTCCTCCTTGCGCAGCTCGCGGGAGGCGCGCTCGCCGATGATATGGCTGGCGAGGCTGCGCGGCTTCTGCCCGGAGGTCAGCGCCTCGAGCCTGCCGGTCCACTCGTCCCACTCCTCATAGCGGATCTCGAAGCTGCCGGTCAGTGCGGTGAGCGCCTCGTCGCGCGCCTCCGGCTCCTGCACGACGATCGCGTCCACGAGGCAGCCGGGGATGATGGCGTTTCTCGGGCGGGCGGGCATGTCCACGATGCGGTCGACCTGCACGATGACGATGCCGTTGTTGGATTTCGCCGCCTGGCAGATGGAGAGCGCGTCGCCGGACATGTACATGTCGTCAAAGGAGATGTTGCCGCGGCGGTCGGCGGCGGTGCCCTTGATCAGCGCGACGGTGATCCTGGGCAGCTTGTAGTAAAGGAACTCCTCGCCGTCCACGACGGCGATCTTCACCAGCGAGGAATCCGTGGAGATCTGGTTGATGCCGGGGCCCTCGCGCCTCGGGTCCACGAAGATATCCAGACCGACCTTCGACAGCGCGCCGGGGATGCCGCCGGCCTGCGCGCGGATCGCGTGGGAGATGCAGCCCAGCGGCAGGTTGTACGCTTCAAAACGGTTCTCCAGAATGATCTTCTTCGTGCTGGGCATCGCGCCGAAATGGCCGCAGATCAGCCTGTCCACCGCGCCGGCGCGGATGTAGCCCTCGGCGTTCCTGTTCTCGTCCCATACGCCGAAGCCCGCACTGGAGACGATGGTCAGGTGCTTGGGGGAGTGGGTCTGCTGGTAGCGGCGCTCGAGCGCCTCGTGCAGCTCCACGGGGTTCTCAATGCCGACGAAGGAATTGACGCAGATGCAGTCCCCGTCGCGGATCAGGCTGATCGCCTCGTCCGCCGTCATGATGCGATACATATGGATGATCGCCGCCTTTCTTGTCTATGGGAAATCGTGTGAACCCCCTTGCCGCAGGCGCAGGGCTTCTTCAGATCATCGGGTGAATCAGATGTGGGTGCGGGCCCCGCCCGCCTATCGCAGCACAGCATCGAGCAGCGGGCACAGAGCATGACGAATAGCAGAGCGGTTCGGAAATGGGTGCGGGCACTGCCCGCCGAACGCAGCATGGCATCGGCCTCGCGTATAAACGTACCGCCGCCCGGCAAAGCCGCGTCGGAAGCGGGTGCGGGCTCCGCCTGTCGGAAATGGCCGCGGGCTCCGCCCGCCGTTCTCGCCCTCCGCGCTGCGGAGCGCCCACCGCGCGAACGCAGCACAGCATCGTGCAGCGGGCACAGAGTATGACGAATAGCAGAGCGGTTCGGAAATGGCCGCGGGCATCGCCCGCCGCGCTGCGGAGCGCCCTCCGCGCGAACGCAGCATGGCATCGTGCAGCGGGCACAGAGTATGACGAATAGCAGAGCGGTTCGGAAATGGGTGCGGGCACTGCCCGCCGGAAGTGGGTGCGGGCACCGCCCGCCGGAAGTGGGTGCGGGCACTGCCCGCCTGCCCGCATGTGGGCGGTATTATAGCATGGAACATGCCGCCGGCGCAAGATGACATTGAGTTTTTATACGCCGTCGTGTATAATAATAGGGATACATCGTTATGGCGCGCCGGCCCAAAAACAGCCGGCGGAGCATGGAATAAAGGAGTGTGGCGCAATGCTCTTTGGCAGGAAGAATCAGGACGCGCAGGGTGCGGATACCGTGCAGGCGCTGGCGGATATCGCCGTGGAGGCGTACAGGCTCGCCCGCGTGGCGCAGAAGGCGACTCTTCGCATGGCCCCGATGGATGCGGAACGGTTCGCCGGGCAGTATAACTGGTTCCAGCGCCGGGTGGACGCCGCGCTCGCCTCTGCCGGCATGCAGACGGTTGACCTCACCGGCCAGCCCTACAGCGTGGGCATGGCGGTCACCGCGCTCAATGCGGATGAATTCGACGAGGAGGAGCTCGTCGTCGCGCAGATGGTGGAGCCCGTCATCATGAAGGACGGGGCCGTCCTGCGCACGGGCAGCGTCATGCTCGCCCCCGCCCGCTGAGATCATCAATCACCATGGAGGACAGCAGCATGGATCACTATATCGGCATCGATCTGGGCACGACCAACAGCGTCATCTGCGCCTACGACGGCAGGAACACCCAGATCCTCAAGAGCCCGGAGCAGAGCGACGTCACCCCCTCCGCGATCTGCGTGGATAAGCGGGGCCGCCGCTATTACGGCCGCCGCGCCTATGAGATGGCCCCGATGAATGAAAAGAACTCGGCCACCCTCTTCAAGCGCTATATGGGCACGGGCAAGATCTTCACCTTCGAGGCGACGGGCGACGAGCTCACGCCGGAGGCCTGCAGCGCGGAGATCCTGCGCGTGCTCTACGGCTATCTCCCCGAGGAGGTCCGCACAGGCGAGGAGACCGCGACGGTCATCACCGTGCCCGCCGCGTTCAACCAGATGAAGAAGGACGCCACCCTCGAGGCGGCGCGCCTTGCAGGGCTTGGCCGCGTCGCGCTGATGCAGGAGCCGGTCGCCGCGGTGATGAGCGTCATGAAGCAGGATGACCGGGAGAAGGTCTTCCTGATCTACGATCTGGGCGGCGGCACGTTCGATATCACCGTCGCCGAGAGCGTCGCCGGCCGCGTGAGCCTGCTCGTGCAGGGCGGCAAGGAGATGTGCGGCGGGCGCGACTGGGACCGCATGATCTTCCGCAAGGTTGTCGAGCCGTGGCTGCGCGGCCATTTCCGCCTGCCGGATGACCCGACCGACCCGACCGTGCGCAAGGTGACGCGCCTTGCGATGCTCGCCGTGGAGCAGGCGAAGATCGAGCTCTCCGCCGCGGAGACGTCCGCCGTGCGCATGGACGAAGCGCGGCTGGGTGCGCTGGATCTGGACGGCGAGGAGATCTATCTGGACGTGCCGCTCACCCGCGATATCCTCAACGGGCTCATCGCCGGGATGATCAACGATACCATCGAGGTCACGCGCGAGACCATGAAGAAGGCCGGCCTCACCCCCGACGCCGTGGAGCAGATCGTCTTCGTCGGCGGCCCGACCTGCTATAAGCCCCTGCGCGATCAGGTGACGCAGGCGCTGGGCGTGAGCGCGGGCGTGGAGGTCAACCCGATGACCGCCGTCGCCGAGGGCGCGGCGATCTATGCCGAGTCCATCGACTGGTCGAGCGAGCGCCATGAGCGCAAGGCCGCGCGCGATGAAATGAACGCGCTGGAGGCGCTGAAGATCAGCTATGAGAAGCGCACCAGCGCGGATAAGGGCCGCGTGGCGTTCGTCGCGGGCGCGGGCGCGGAGGGGCTGAGCGCGGAGATCACCTGCGAGGATACGGGCTGGGTCTCCGGTAGGACGAAGATCGGCCGCCGCGTGATCATCGAGGTGCCGCTGATGTATAAGGGCGAGAACTTCTTCCGCGTGGACGTCTACGGCGCGGACGGCATGCCCGTGACCATCCCGGAGAGCCGTCTTGCCATCGTGCGCACGCTGGCGACGGTCAGCGCCATCCCCGCCTCGCATCCCATCGCGGTCAAGGCGCTGGACAGGATCGGCGGCGTGCCCGTGCCGGTCTATCTGGTGGAGGAGAATGACCTGCTGCCCAAGCGCGGCACGGTCACCTTCCGCGCGGGGGAGTCGCTGGTCGCCGGGTCGAACGGCGCGCTCGTCTTCTCCCTCTGGGAGGGCGCGATCCGCGAGCCCATCGAGGATAACCGCTATATCGGCACCTTCCGCATCCCCGGCACGAGCTTCTATTCCGGCGTGATCCCCGCGGGCGCGGAGATCATCTGCGAGTATGAGATGAATGAATCCGGCACGCTGCATCTGGGCGTTTCCGTCCCGTGCGCGGGCATCAGCCTCACCGGGCAGAATTTCTACAGCCGCGCGGACGGGCAGACCGACGTGCAGGACCCCTCCCGCGTGCTCGCCGAGGCGGAGGAGATCCTGCGCCGCACGGTCGAGATGCGCATGCGCGTGAGCGATCCGGAGCTGGACCGCGTGCGCACCGCCGCGGTGGAGGCGAGGTACGCCGCCCAGAGCGCCGATCCGGAGGCGATTGCGGCCGCCGCGAACGACCTGCTCGACTGCCGCCGCAGGCTTGCCCGCCTGCGCCAGAGCAATCGCAAGGCCATCCGCAGCATCGATCTGGAGAAGCGGATCGCCGAGTTTGAGTCCGAGCGCAGCCACGCGCAGGCCTACGAGATCGCCGCATTCGAGAATCTGATCGCGGAGGCGCGCATGGCGATCGAGCGCGACTCGCCCGATTTTGACGCGCATATGGAGCAGATGCGCGGGCATATCTCCAATATCCTCTGGCGGCAGGACAATATCATCCGCTTTAACTTCACGCAGCAGATCTCCCATCCGGAGCGGTTTGCGGACAGGGCAGCGTTTGACCGCCTGCGCGCGGACGGCATCGCCCATATGGAGAACGGCAATATCGACGCCCTGCGCGGCGTCCTCTCAAAGCTCTTTGCGCTGCAGGAGAAGAGGACGGGAAGCAGCGGCGAGGACATGTACGACGACGTGAATATAGTCAGGAGCTGAGTGATATGGCAGAGGAACGCTGGCTGGCGGCAAACGACGTCCTCCCGGACGGGAGCAGCGTGAGCGGGCTGTACGTCCGCGGCGAACGGTGGCAGCTGTACACCACGAAGGAGGGCGGCTATGCGCTCGCCGTGCGGGCGCGGCTGCATCAGACATGGCTGGACCGCGACTGGCTGGAGCCGGGGCTGTTCATGGAGACCGGGGAGGATCTGCTCGTCTGGTGTGCGCCTGCCGGGTCGATGATCTCCTCCGTGGAGCATGGGCCCTATCCCTCCCGGCGGGAGCAGGCCGAGGCCTTCCTGCAGACGCTGCTGCGCACGCGCGAGCGCTTCGGGCGCGTCTCCTTCGGGGATGCGCTGTATATCGCGCAGTTCTCCGTCCTGCTGCCGACCTTCACCGGCATTCAGGGGCAGGACGACGCCCGCGTGCTGGGGCGCTGGCTGACGGGCGGGGTGAATATCCCCGTGACGGATACGGAGCGCGTGCGCCGCTATGCGCCGTGGCTGACGGAGGGCGTGCTCAGCAGCATCCTCGCCCGGCTGGATCTGACGGCGGACGCCGGCGCGGCGAGCGTCATCCCCACGATGGAGCAGGAGGCAAAGGCTGCCGCCGCCATCGCGCCGCGCAGGGAGCGGGCTGAGGGGCCGTTCTGCCTGTCCGGCCGCCCCGCGCTGGAGCGGTTCATCCGCGAGGAGCTGCTGCATGTCATCGATAACGAGGAGGCGTACCGCCGCATGGGCGTGGGCTTCCCCGGCGCGGTGCTGCTCTATGGCCCGCCCGGCTGCGGCAAGACGTATGCCGTGGATCAGCTGGCGGAGTATCTGGGCTGGCCGGTCTATCGCGTGACCTCCGGCACGATCGGCAGCAAGTATGTCCACGAGACCAGCAAGAAGGTCTCGGAGGTCTTCGATCAGGCGATCGCCAACGCCCCGTCGGTGATCATCATCGACGAGCTGGAGGCGTTCCTCTCCTCGCGTGAGAGCGCAAGGGGCGCGGGCGAGATCCATATGGAGGAGGTTGCGGAGTTCCTGCGCCGCATCCCGGATGCGTCGAAGAACCGCGTGCTCCTCTTCGGCATGACGAATATGCTGGATTCCATCGACAAGGCCATCCTGCGCAGGGGCCGCTTCGATCATATCATCGAGGTCGGCATGCCCTCCACGCAGGAGGTGCGCAGCCTGCTGGAGGGCATGCTGGAGAAGATCCCCACGACGGGGGATCTGCGGCTGGATGCGCTGGCGCGCAGGCTGACGGGCAGGCAGATCGCCGACGTGGCCTTCGTCGTCAAGGAGGCCGGCCGTCTGGCCGTGCGCTGCGGCAGGGCGTCTGTGGATGTTAAGCTGCTGGAGACGGCGTGCGACGGCCTCGGCGGGGACACCAAGCCGAAGCGGCGCATGGGCTTTGACTGAGCGATGCATCAAGGGGATAAGCGATGATGGTATATGTGTGCCGGAAATGCGGGGGCTCCTATGCGGCGGATGCGGAGCACCCGAAGGGGCTGTGCCCGATGTGCCGCTGTGAGCCGGAGCCGGGGGCTGAGCCGGAGCAGCGCAATCCCGTCAGCGACTGGCGCGAGCCGCTGTATCAGTACGCCGTGCAGCAGGAGCAGAGCCGGAGGACGGAGGGGCTCTTCGCCGCGAGGCTGGCATTTGCCCGCCTTGGCGGCTATCGCGATGCGGACAAGCGCCTTGCGGTGATCGCGCCGAAGGCGGACGCCGCCTTTGCCGAGGCGGCGAAGACCATCCGGGAGGAGCAGATCTATGGCGGGCGCATCCAGTCCGCCGTGATCGCCATGCAGGCGATGTCCGTCCATCCCGAGGCGGCGGAGCTGGTGCGGCTGGGCGAGGAGCGCCTGCGGGAGATGAAGGAGCGGGAGGAGAAGGCCCGCGCCGAGCGGCAGGCTGAGGCTAAGCGCGCCCGGCGCAGGCGGAACAGGATCTGCCTCACCGTGGCCGCGTCGGTCGCGCTGCTGCTGCTCCTGTTTGAGTATGTGGTCATCCCGATGCGGTTCAGGCAGGCGGATGCGCTGCTCGCCGCCGGCGGCTATGACGAGGCGCAGGCGATCTATGAAAAGAACGCGCACCTGACGCACACGAGGCGCGGGCTGATGGGCAGCTATAACGCGCAGATGGCGAAGGCGAAGGCGCTCTCTGAGCAGGAAAACTATGAGCAGGCGTACGCCCTGTATATGTCCGTCGCGGAGCATGCGGAGCAGGACGCCGGGGAGCGCACGAACAGCGCGCCGCTGCATCTGCTCGCGGATGATGCGCGGGAGGCGGCCGCTCAGGTCTGCGGGGCGTGGGTCGCCGCGCTGGAGGCGGCGGGCGACTATGCCGGCGCGATGGAGCGCCTGATGCTGACGCCGGAGGGCGAGGCGCGCACGGCAAGGCACAGGGAGCTGATGAGCGGATTGGCGCTGCAGCATGCGCAGGCGGCCATCGGCTACACCGGCAGCGACCGGGCGGCGCATGCCCGCAGGCTGGGCGAGGAGCTCCATCTGATCGACGCGCAGCTGATCTACTGCCATGCGCTGCATGAGGCGGGGCTCGACCTGTCCGCCGTCTATCCGGACGGCGTGACCGTCACCGACGCCGACCTGACCGCCTACTGGCCGGACGCGGAGGACGCAAAGACCGGCCGGGCGGATCTGTCTGCGGCGCTGCTTTTCGCCCGGGACGAGGTGCCGTATGAGGAGCTCTATGGATTTGATCTCATCGCCCCCGTGCATAAGCGCAGCGATGCGGGCAAATACACCGTCCGGCTGCTGCCGGGGCCGCTCTTCGCGCAGGAGGGCATGACGCCTGCGCGCAGCATGGAGGAGGCGACGGCGGTCATCATCGCGGACGCGGTCTACCGGCATGCGGGCAGGTATTCGTTTACCACCTATATCTCCATGGACGGGAAGAAGCACGATATCAAGACGAGCTACCCGTATTTCACCGCGATCAACGCCATCGCCGCCTACAGCACGGCCGACCCGGCTGCGCGCCATCTTACGTACGCCGTGACGGAGGCCGCGCCCTGCGCGGACCCGAAATGGAGGCTGGCGTTCGGCGACAACCGGATGATGACCATGATGGTGGAGAACCGCGTCGGGGCGTTCCATACGGCGGATATGATGGACGCGCTGGACGACGCGCTGGATCAGATCGCCCGCTGACGCCGGGGACGGAGGAGGACGTATGCTGAAATCGATTCATGAAAATCCCTTCCGCACGCTCGGCGCATCCACGGACGACGAGCGCCGCCGGCTGATTGCGCTGGCGGACGAGGCGGCGCTCTTCGGCACGGAGGGGGCGGAGGCGGCGCTCACCGCGCTGCTCAATTCCCAGCGCAGGCTGGATGCGGAGATGAGCTGGTTCCCCGGGGTGGGGAGCGAACGGGCGGAGGCGCTGCTCGCCTATGGCGATTCGGCGGAGCCCGCGCCCTTCCCGCCGCTTGACGGCATGGGCGCGCTCGCGCGGCTCAATGCCTGCCGCGTGCTGCTGGAGGCGTGGGAGCTGCCCAACGCCGCCGCGGGCTATGCGCTCTGCGCGAGCATCGCGATCGCATCGGACGAGGCGACGGCGGAGCGCATCATGGCGGAGATCAACGACAGCCGCCGCCGCGCCGGCATGCAGCTGCTGACGGATATCGCTGATATCGCGGACAGGCTCGCCGCGCTGCGCCGCGCGGTCGTCCATCGCCTGCTCGAGCGGCTGGACGCCATGCCCGGCGCGCAGACATGCGGGGTCATCGCCCTCGTCGCCCGCCATTATGACAAGACCAGAAGCCCCATGCTCGACGCGCTGGTCGGCGAGTATGAGCTGCGCCATCAGGACGAGAGCGGCCGCCTTGCGGAGGCTGTGGCCGCCGCCTGCGGCAGGCTCGCCGCGACCATGGAATACCATGCGTGCATGGTGCTCCACCGCGAGGTCATGGCGGCGCTGCAGCAGTGGCATACCGTCACCGAGCCTGTCCGCCGGATCCAGCTGGTCAAGGGCTATGAGAGCCCGGGGACGGTGAAGGTCTTTCAGGTGATGCATCAGTATGTCATCGACATGCAGAATCAGCACAGGGTGCTCACCTGCTCCATCGAGGCCGCGAATGAGATGAAGAAGGTGTTCTTCGATCTCCCGCGGGCGACGCCGGTTGTGGATGACCTGATCCGGCAGCTGGAGGAGATCCGCCAGAAGCAGATGACGGCCATGGGCAGGATCACCTGACAAAGAGAACAGAGCGAAGGGGGGAGCGCGGCTCCTCCCTTTTTCTGCCTGCCGCTATACGGCGTGTACACTTTTGCGCAGTTCCGTGGTATAATGAACACAGGCTGCGCGCATGCGCGGCGGAACATTCAGAGAAATGCGAGGAAAAGCAAGATGAATATCAGCAGCAGCATCCGCTATGTCGGCGTGAACGATCATGAGATCGACCTGTTCGAGGGGCAGTATGTCGTCCCGAACGGCATGGCGTATAATTCCTATATCGTCTCCGGCGAAAAGACCGCCGTCATGGACTCCGTGGATCACCGCTTCGCGCAGGAGTGGCTGGGCAAGATCAGCGCCGCGCTTGAGGGCAGCGCGCCGGATTACCTCGTCGTGCAGCACATGGAGCCGGATCACTCCTCGAGCATCATGGCGTTTGCGGAGGCGTATCCGCAGGCGGTGATCGTCGCCTCCGCGAAGGCGTTCGCGATGATGAAGGCGTATTTCGGCACGGACTTCGCTGAGCGCAGGCTCGTCGTCGCCGAGGGCGCGCAGCTTGATCTGGGCGGGCGCGCGCTGTCCTTCATCGCCGCGCCGATGGTGCACTGGCCGGAGGTCGTCATGACCTATGACGCGCAGGACGGCGTGCTCTTCTCCGCGGACGCCTTCGGCAAGTTCGGCGCGCTGGACGTCGAGGAGGACTGGGCGTGCGAGGCGCGGCGCTATTACTTCGGCATCGTCGGCAAGTATGGTCAGCAGGTGCAGAATGTGCTTAAGAAGGCCGCCGCGCTTGATATCCGCACGATCTGCCCGCTGCACGGCCCCGTGCTCACCGGCGACCTGAGCGGGTATCTCAGCCTGTATGACACGTGGTCGTCCTTCCGCCCGGAGAGCAAGGGCGTCGTCCTCGCGTATACCTCCGTCTACGGGCATACGAAGGAGGCCGTGGAGCTGCTTGAAAAGACCCTGCTCGACATGGGCTGCCCGAAGGTCGCCGTCCATGACCTCGCCCGCACGGACATGGCCGAGGCGGTGGAGGACGCCTTCCGCTATGACAGGCTCGTGCTGGCGACGACCACCTATAACGCGGATATCTTCCCCTTCATGAAGGAATTCATCCATCACCTCACCGAGCGCGGCTACCGCAGCCGCACCGTCGGCCTGATGGAGAATGGCTCGTGGGCGCCGGTCGCGGCGAAGGTGATGCGCGGCATGCTCGAGGGCTGCAAGGAGCTGACCTTCGCGCCGACGGCGGTGAAGATCAGCGCCGCGCTCAGCGACGAGAGCCGCGCGCAGGTCGCGCAGCTGGCGCAGGAGCTCATGGCATAAAACAAAGGAGGCGCAGCCGATGAACGGACTGGATGCATTCGATAAGGTGTCCCTCGGCGTCTTCCCGACGCCCATCCACAGGCTTCATAACATCAGCCGCCTGCTCGGCGCGCAGATCGACATCAAGCGCGACGACCTGACGGGCCTCGGCCTCGGCGGCAATAAGGTGCGCAAGCTCGAATACCTGATGGCGCAGGCGAAGGCGCAGGGCGCGCAGGTCGTCTTCACCACCGGCGGCGCGCAGTCGAACCACGCCATGCTCACCGCCGCGGCGGCGAGGCGGCTGGGGATGACGCCGATCCTCATCCTCAAAAAGCGCGGCGTCACCGCCCGGCAGGGCAACCAGCTGCTCGAGCACCTGATGGGCGTGGACGTGCGCTTCATGGATACGGACAGCTATGCCGATATCTACGCGGAGATGGACCGCGTCGGCGCGGAGCTGGGCGTGCCGTATTACAAGATCCCCTGCGGCGGCTCCAATGCGCTGGGCACGCTGGGGTATGTGGACTGCGTGCGCGAGATCGCGCAGCAGGGGCAGTATGATCATATCGTCGTGGCGGAGGGCAGCGGCGGCACGATGGCGGGCGTCGCCCTCGGCGCGAAGCTCTTCATGCCCGGCGCGCGCGTGCACGGCATGATGGTGGACACCGACCCGTTCGAGCAGATCACCGTCGACCTGATGCGCGGGGCGGCTGCGCTGCTGGGCGCGCAGGTCAGCGTCAGCGCGGATGACTTCACCCTGCGCGATATGTGTGGCCCGGGCTATGCCATCCCGTCGGAGGAGGGAAACGCCGCCGTCGCCATGATGGCGCAGCAGGAGGGGCTCTTCCTCGACCCCGTGTATACCGGCAAGGCCTTCGCCGGCCTCGCCGCGATGGCGCGGGAGGGCGCGTTCGCCCCGCAGGAGCGCGTGCTCTTCATCCATACCGGCGGCGCGGGCGGCCTGTTCGCCGTCGGCGTGTGAGAGGGGGGCGGGGGTATGGCGCTCTTCCGGCGTGAGCAGCGGATCGCCTATGACCCGCAGACGCAGGAGCCCGCCGTCCGCAGGAGCATCTGCACGGGCGAGATGACCGCCGGCTTCATCGATAAGCAGACGGGGCAGTTCACCGACGTGATGCGCCTTGACGGGCAGAAGGGGCTGGACGCCTTCTGCCGCAGCGTCGGCACGGACGAGGTGCGGATCATCTACTGACACGGATAAAGAAAGAAGGACGCTGCTGCGCGCGGGGAAGTTCTTCAGGATGAATATATCCCAAAACGAAAAAGACGAGCATCCGGCGTTTGCTGGATGCTCGTTTGCTTATGCAGAAGTACGAACGCAATGCACCGGAATGGTGCGTATATTTGCGCCCTCCTGTGGATTTTGGGCTGCTCGCCAAATTGAATTTTACTTACTGTTTTTCAATTTTTTTACAGTTGAAAATCCCAAAACGGGAAGTGCAATTAAATCTATTATCCCTAAGATTCTTACTGCAATATCAGGAAGCTCCAATCCAATAACATTAGCTCCTGCCAGTATAAATGCTGAAACACCTATTATAAGTAAGCTTATTGACCACATGGCATTCACTTTCTTTGAATCCATTTTCTTACCTCCACAAATTCAAGTTTATCGCTTTTATTCTATCACAGCAGTGCGCAGAACTGCAAGCCAGCCAAGGCCTGCGGTTCCGTTATTTGCAAGATGAAAAGAGAAGGATAACTCCGTCCTTTCCATTCTCCCCACTGTGCGGCGTCCTTTCCTTATATATACAGACATCGGGCAGCCCCTGCGGGCTGCCCGATGCTTCACATGATCAGGTTATTCAGTTCTCCTCGCGCCTGCGCCTTGCGATGATCGCCGCGCCCGCGCCGCTCACGCCGAGGAGCAGGAGCCACAGGGCCGCGCTGCTGGTATCGCCGGTCTGCGGGAGGTCGTCGGGGCCGTCCACATACGTCCAGCCGATCATCACCGGGGAGAGGCCGTTGAGCGTGAGGCTCAGCATCGGCGCGCCCTCCTCGTCGTAGGTGAGGGTGACCGGCGGCAGCTCGACGCTGCCGGGGGTCTGGCCGAAGTAGTCGTTGGTGAACATGTGCGCTGCATGGAAGTTGTGCCTGTCAAGCTGCGAGCCCTCGGGGAGCGCGACGATCATGCTGACCATGCCGCCCTCGGGGTAGTCCTCCGGCCCGGCGGGGGTCCATGTGTCGCCGCCATCGAGGCTGACCTCGATCACGACGTTGTACATCGCCGTGCCCGCGAGCTCCTTATAGCTCGCCTCGAGCCTGCTGCGGAGCTCATCCTCGACCGCCGCCGCGTTGGGGTACTTCGCGCGGAGGGTCTCCGGGATGTCCTCGTCGCGCAGACCGTCGCTGATGTTCAGGCGGGTCATCGGGACGACCTCGGACGGGTCGCCCATGATCTCGACCTGCGTCGGGACCGCGCCGCCGGCGAGCGTGTAGTACTGCGCGTCCGCGCCGGTGAGCGGCAGCGGGTCGGGCAGCGTCACCTCGGCGTAGACGCCGGGCTCGTCGCTCGCCAGCGTGCCGGTCAGGCCGGAGGAGAGATCGACGGATACGTCGTCCGCGATCAGCGCGCCGGTCAGCGTCACGCCGGTGACGGTCACGCTGCTGTTGCCGGCCTCGTACAGGCGGCTCTGCGCCTCCGCATAGGAGGCGGTCAGCGGCTTCGGGTTGAGGGTGATGTTTGCGGACTGGGCATTGCCCGCCAGATTGCCGGTGCCGGTGTAGGCCGCCGTGATCTGCGACTGGCCGATGGGCAGCGCCTTGTCGCTGGTGAGGCAGACCATGGTGTAGACGCCGTCCCCGTCCGGGCTGGCCGGTTCGCTGATCTGGACGTCGCCGTAGTAGAGCGCCATCTGGTTCGCGCCGGGCTCGCCGTCCGCTGCCTGCGCAAGGCCGGGCTTCACGCGCACGATGATCACATCGCCATAGGTGAAGACGGTCGCCGGGGTTTCGCCGTTGAGAACCTCAAAGAGCGTAAACACAGTATCGCTCACGCCGATGGTCACGGTGAGGCTCTGCGGCTCGGTGTCGCTGTGGTTCGCGTCGCCGGCGACCTTATACCAGACGGTATAGTCGCCCGCGTCCGTGCCGGTGGGAAGGGTCTCGGTATACTCGCCGTCCTGCGTGAGGCTGTAGACGAGCGTGCCGCCCTCCGCCGTGCCGGGGTCGGTGAGCAGATCCAGCGCCTCGCCGGTGTAGACAAGGCCCTCTGCGCCGGTCGGCGGGGTGAGGGTGGGGTCGGCCTTGTCGACGGTGAGCCCCACGATGCCCTCCACCGCGGAATAGGTCTTCAGGTCGTCCGGGGTGAAGACCCACGCCGGAGACTGCTCGCCCGCGTCATAGACGGTATCCGGCTGCTTCCATGTGAAGACGCCGGTGACGGTTTCGCCGCTGGGCCCGGTCATCGTGCCGGAGAGCACGACGTCGGAGAGCGGCTGGCCGTAGGTGATGATTCCCGGGGTGGGCGTCGGCAGGCCATAGGGCATGAGCCTGTTGACGCTGTGCAGCGTCAGGGTGACGCCGTCCGGGAAGTCGAAGTTCGCCGATGTGACCGCGAACGTGAGCGAGCCGACTTCCTGCTCCTCATAGGTGTCCGCTGCGAGGATGGGCAGGGTCAGCGTTTCGCCGCTGACGGCAGCCGGGTTCGCCTCGTCGTAATAGCCGTTCACCACGAAGGCGACCGTCTCCAGCGTATAGCTGACCTCGCCGTAGCTCTGGCCCTCGCCAAGCGCCGGCAGCAGCGTCTTCAGGTCATAGGTGTAGACGTTGGCGTAGCCGTTGACGATATCGAGGATGTTCGCCTCTGTGATGGCGGCCTGCGCCTTGGCGATGGCCGCGGTGAGGCTCTGCGGCACTGTGTCGTTGTGGTTCGCGTCGCCGACGACCTTATACCAGACGGTGTAGTCGCCCACGTCCGTGCCGGTCGGGATCGTATCGGTATACTCGCCGTCCTCCGTGAGGCTGTAGACGAGCGTGCCGCCCTGCGCCTCGCCGCCGGTGACCAGCTCCAGCGCCGCGCCGGTGTAGGTGAGGCCCTCGACGGCGGTCGGCGGGGTGAGGGTGGAATCCGCCTTGGCGATGGTCACGGTGAGGCTCTGCGGCGGGATGCTGCTGTGGTTCGCGTCGCCGTCGACCTTATACCAGACGGTGTAGTCGCCCGCGTCCGTGCCGGTCGGGAACATAGTGTAAGTATAACCGTCATCCTCGCTGAGGCTGAAGGCGAGCCTGCCGCCCTCCGCCTTGCCGAAACCGTCGAGCAGAGTCTGCGCCGTGCCGTCGTAGACGAGATCCTCCGCGCCGGCCGGCGGGTAGATGAGGGTTGCCGCCGCCTTGGCGATGCTCATGGTGAGGCACTGCGGCTCGGTGTCGTTGTGGTTCGCGTCGCCGATGACCTTATACCAGACGGTATAGTCGCCCACGTCCGTGCCGGTCGGGATGGCGACGGTATACTCGCCGTCCTGCGTGAGGCTGTAGACGAGCGTGCCGCCCTCCGCCGTGCCGCCGGTGACCAGCGCCTGCGCCGCGCCGGTATAGGCAAGGCCCTCGACGGCGGTCGGCGCGGTGCAGGTCGGATAGACCTTGAGGACGGTGATCTCCGCCGTGCCGCTGACCGGGGCGTAGAGCCACAGGGCGGCCGGGGTGAAGGTCCACGCCGGGTCCTGCGTGCCCGCGTCATAGACGGTATCCGGCTGATCCCATGCGATGACGCCGGAGACGCCGCTGGGCGCCGTGAAGGAGATCTCGATATCGGACAGCGGCTGGCCGTAGGTGATGATTTCCGGGGTGATGGTCGGAGTGATATCGGGGACGGACCTGTTGACGGTGAACACGGGGAGGGTGATGTCCGTAACGACGTAGTTCGTCGTGGTGACGCCCAGGATGATCTGGCCGATATTCCCCTCTATGTTGCTGTCCACAGCCCTGATGGGCAGGGTCAGCGTCCTGGTGTCGGGGGTGAGGACAGCCGGGTTTGCCGTGTCGTAATAGCGGTCCGCGGAGAAGTCGATATCTTTGATCGCAAAGCTGATCTCGCCGTAGCTGCATGGATTGGGCAGCTCGGCCAGCAGATCGCTCAGGTCGATGACATAGTCGCCGGCGTATCCATTGGAGACATTTAAGCGGGTCTGCCTCGGGGCGGGGGCGGTGGCCTTAGCGATGGTGCAGTCCGCGCTGACGCGCTTATCGCCCACGGTCATGGTGACGGTGTAATCGCCCGCGTCGATGGGCTCATCGACCGGCGTGCCGTCCTTCTTGGTGTAGGCGAGCGCCGGGGTGACGCCGTCGATGCTGCCGGTGACGGTTGCCGGCTTCGGCTGACCGTCATAGACCGCGCCCTGCGGAACGGTCAGCTTCACTTTGCCGGGCTTCCAGCCGCAGGCGCAGGCGAGGGAGATGATATCCTCATCGTCGTCAGCCTGATAGGCCGGGCTGTGCGTGTGCTTCTTGATGGTGTACGTGTAATCCTCGTTGGGTCCCAGCTCCGCGGCATACTCATTGTCTTCGTCAAAGACGCAGACGCCCTCCGGCAGGAGAATCTGTTCACCGACGTGGATGACCGCGGGGGTGACGTTGCGGATCGTGACGCCGCTCTCGGGGATGGCGTCCGCCGAGGTGACGGTGACCGTGGCCGTGGCGAGCGCGTACTCGATATGCGTACCGGTGGATTTGATCACGCCGCCGGAGAGGATCAGATCGCCGTCGAGCACGAGGCTGGAGGAGCCGAGGTCGAGCGTGCCGCTGCCGGTGAGGGTCATTTCAGCGTTATCGGGGACGGTCACCGTCATCCGGGGGAAAGAGAGCGTATAGCTGCCCAGATCGAGCGTGATTTCGCCTCTGGCTGTTGTATACCCGCCGCCCAATCCGACGGTCACGTCGGCGAGCAGGGTCGCCGTCTCGCCGGCATTCCAGCCATGGAGAGGGAAATCCCACGCATACTCGGGCGTGCCGCTGCCGTCGGTATTGGTGACCATGACACGCGCCTTCGCGTCGCAGACGCAGGTGTCGCTGCCGGAGAAGGTGTGGTTCTCCTTCTCCTTGACGATCGCGCCGCAGAGGCTGTATGCCTCCTTGTGCGTGCCGTCGCCGATGTCAGTGTATTCGGGCGCGCAGCCCTCCACGTGGTTGTCCGCGTCCTTCTCGCCGTATGCCTGATTGCAGACGGAGCAGACGGCCTTGTTCTGGCAGTCCGCCGTGCCGCCGGTGCAGGCGGCCGTCACGCCGTCGCTGACCGGGATGGCGCAGTCTTCCGGGTGCGGATAGCTGTGCGTGCCGTCGCCGTTGGAGGTCGGGTCGCCGGTCAGGTGATCCATGCCGATGAACTCGTAATATCCTTCATTATTGTAGTTGACGGCATTGGTGAAGTTGGCATTATTCTTTGTGCGGTCCACGCCCTTCGCGCCGCTGACGAGGGAGAGGGAGCCGCCGATGCCTTTGCTGCCGGTTGCCATCAGATGCGCGCCGCTGCCCAGCTTGATGGTGCTGTCGCTGCCGCTGTTGCTGAAACCGCTGCCGACGCCCGCGCTCAACATGCTGGTTGCTTTGACGGCGCCGCCGTTAATGGTGACGGTGCCGCGTCCTCCGTAGCCGCCGCCGATGCCCGCTGCGTATGTGCCGCCGTTTGCGGTGACGGTGCCGCCGTTAATGGTGACGGTGCCGGTGGTGATGGTGACGGTGCCGATGGTGATGTCGTCGGTGCCGCTCTGGCCACCGCCGATGCCTGCGCCGTAGTTGCCGGTCGCGCTGATGGCGCCGCCGCTAATGGTGACGAGGCTTGTGCCGTTCTGGCCGCCGCCGATGCCTGCGCCGTATTCGCTGGACGCGGTGACGGTGCCGCCTTTAATGATGACGCTGCCGTTGAGGATGCCGTTGCCGCCGCTGCCGTCGTTGCCGTTCTTGCCGCCGCCGCCGATGCCTGCGCCGAAGTAGCCGGTTGCGGTGACGGTGCCGCCGTTAATGATGACGTCGCCGCGGCCCAGGTTGCCGCCGCCGATGGCCGCGCCGTAGTTGAAGCTGCCGTTGTTTGCGGTGACGGTGCCGCCGTCGATGGCGACGGTGCCGCTGCCTTTGTTGCCGCCGCCGATGGCTGCGCCGTTATCGCCGCCGGCAGCGGTGACGGTGCCGCCGTAGATGACGACTCGGCTCCGGTCGGAAGCGTCTTCGCCGCCGCCGATACCCGCGCCGTTTTCGCCGCCGGTAGCGTCGACCGTGCCGCCGTAGATGGTGACGCGGTTCGTGTTGCTGGAGTCTTTGCCGCCGCCGATGCCCGCGCCGTCTTCGCCGCCGGCTGCGTTGACCGTGCCGCCGTAGATGGTGACATCGCTGCTGCTGGTGGCGTTATAGCCGCCGCCGATGCCCGCTGCGTATCTGCCGCCGGTAGCGTCGACCGTGCCGCCGTAGATGGTGACCACGCCGTTGGCGCCTTTGCCGCCGCCGATACCTGCGCCGTATTTGCCGCCGGTTGCGGTGATGCTGCCGCCGTGGATATAGAGGTTGCCGAGCCCCATTGCTCCGCTGTTGCTGCCGATGCCTGCGTTGTTCTCCTCGGTGCTTGTGATGGTCAGTGCGCCGGTGTCATTCGTCTGGCCGTGGATAGACAGATATGCGTTCGTATTGACCTCCATGCCCTTCGGTGCGGTGAGCTCCGCGCCGTCGGTGAGGATGAGCCACACATTGCCGGAGACGGAGATGCGCTCCGCGATGGTGACGCTGCCGTCCACGACATAGAAGCCTGAGTTCATCTCGGTCGTCGCGGAGGTGACGGGGGTATAGACCGTCACAGACTTCTCTGTCTCAGTCACTTTGCTGCCGTCCCAGCCGCGCTCGACGTAGGGGACCGCAGGCAGCGGCGTATAGCCGCACTTAGCGCATTCGTCGCCGGAGAAGGTATGGCTCTCCGCCGCATTGACGACGCCGCAGCAGGCGTAGGCGACCTCGTGCGTCAGGCCGTCCGCATTGGGGGTGCAGAAAAGCGTGCCCGTGTGGTTATCCGGGTCCTTCTCGCCGTATTCCCCGCCGCATTCGGAGCAGATCGCCCCGCTCTGGCAGTCCGCCGGGCCGCCGGAGCAGGCGGCCGTCACGCCGTCGCTGAACGGGATGACGCAGTCTTCCGGGTGCGGATAGCTGTGCGTGCCGTCGCCGTTGGAGGTCGGGTCGCCGGTCAGGTGCGCCGAGCCGATGAACTCGTAATAGTAGTCTCCCGCTTCATAGGTGACGGCATTGGTGAAGCTGGCGTTTTGATTTGTGCGGTTCATGCCGTTCGCGCCGCTGGCGAGGACGGGCTTGTCGACGGCGCCTCTGTAGCTGGTCGCCTTCAGGTGCGCGCCGCTGCCCAGCGTGACGGAGCTGTTGCTGCCGGTGTAGCTGCCGCCGCTGCCGACGCCTGCGCCGCTGTAGCCGGTTGCGGTGACGGTGCCGCCGTTGATGGTGATGGTGATGCTGCCGCTGGCGTTGTAGCCGCTGCCGATGGCCGCGCCGCTGCGGGTGTCGGTCGCGTTGACGGTGCCGCCGTTGATGGTGACGCTGACGCTGCCGCTGGCTCTGGAGCCGCCGCCGATGGCCGCGCCGTTGAGGGTGCCGTTTGCGGTGACGGTGCCGCCGTTGATGGTGACGCTGCCGCCGCTTATGCTGCCGCCGCCGATGGCCGCACCGTTGCCGGAGGAGGTCGCGTTGACGTTGCCGCCGTAGATGGTGACGTCGCCGCTGCTGCCTACGCCGCCGCTGCCGATGGCCGCACCGTCGCTGTTGTTGACGGCGGTTGCGTTGACCGTACCGCCGATGATGGTGACATTGCCGCTGCCTTTGTTGCCGCCGCCGATGGCCGCGGCCGAGCTGTAGCTTGAGGAGGGGAAGGAGGCGTTGACCGTGCCTCCGCAGATGATGATGAGGCCGGAATCCACGCTGTTGTCGCTGCCGATCGCCGCTTTCTGCGTCTCATTGTAGCTGGCGAGCGTGCCGCCGGCGACGAGCGTACCGCTGTCATTCGTCTGGCCGTAGATCGTCAGGGAATTGCCCTTGTCGACGCGGACGCCCTTCTCCGCGGTGAGCGTCTTGCCGTCGGCGAGGATGAGCTTCACATCGCCGGTGACGGTGATGCGCTCCGTGATGGTGACGTCGCTGGCTACGACATAGAAGCCCGCGCTCATCGCGGTGGTGTCCGCGGCGACGAGGGTATAGTCCGTCTCGGACTTTGCCGCCGTGGTGACGGCGCTGCCGCTCCAGCTGCGCTCGACGTAGCTGACCGCATCCGCCGCCGTGGCGAGCGCGGGCAGGCACGCAAAGAGCACGCACAGCAGCAGCCATGCGAGGAGCATTCTGGTCTTGTTGGCAATCGGTTTCATCATCGGTTACCTCCCGTTGTGATCGGGGGGCGCAGCCCCCCTGCGTATGTATATGAATCAGCCCTGCGGACAGGGCCGCACAGTCAATCAACTTATTATACAGCACAGAAAACTGCAGCGCAAGAAACGGCAGGTATGCATGGACACATAACTTGTGAAATGCAGTGTTAATTCTTTGTAACAATTTGGCGCGGAGACGCGGGACAGAGGGAAAATGTGACGAAAAGTTAATGAATCCGCCCGCGCCGCAATGACAGGAAACCGCCCTGCCCGCGGCGAAATATGCCATGTTAAATATGGGGGTTTGTACCTTTTTCGCCCCGGCAAGCCGGGAGCGGGATTCGATATGATGGGGGAATGGATATGACCAGAAGGATGAGGATGCTGCTTGCCGCGCTGCTGCTCTGCCTCGCGCTGTGCCTGCCGGGCTGCGCCGCGGCGGATGTATTGGTGGAACTCGGGATGAACACGATCCTGACGCTGGAGGAGAAGAACGGCAGCCTGACCTATACCAAGGACGGCGTGACGACCAGCTACAGCGGCACCCTGACGCTGAAGGCGGCAGCGGATTACGGGCAGTACCGCGTGGATGTAAAGAGCGGCGCGCACAGCGTGATACTGGATAGCGTGCGTATCCGGACGAATTACTATGATTACGAGACGGCCGCGATCTCCATTTCCAGCGGCGCAGCGCTGAAGCTCTATCTCAAGGGCGCAAACACGCTGGGCTCCTACACCGGCTCTGCGATCTCCGTGCCCGAGGGCGCGACGCTGGAGATCTATTGCAGCAGCCAGCTGACGGATTCGTCCCATGTCTGCAATGCGGGCTGCCCCACGCTGAGCGCAGAGGCGCTTGATAAAAACCTCAGTACGGTGATCGGCGGCCCGCGGGGCAGCAAGACGATCAACGCGGACGGCACCACCGAACACAGCTCCGCATCGGCGGGCACGATCCGCATCCATGGCGGTGTGATCTATGTCGCGAAGAATAATCCGGAGCATATTCCCCTGGTCGGCATCGGCAGCGGCATGCTGCAGGTCATCGACTATGTCAATGGGGAGATGTTCGGCGGCGGGATCCTTCCGAAAGTGACACGCGAATATGAATCCCCGGGCGAAATCGTGATCGACGGCGGCATTGTGACCATCGGCAAGACGAAGGACGCCAGCGAGTACTATCCGGAGGGCGTCTCCATCGGCGGCAGCGCGGACATGGGCAAGATCACCTTCGGCGAGAATGCGGTCGTGCTGAGCGCGCCCAATGGCTTTCAGGCGAAGGAGATCATAAAGGCCCTCGCCTCCGTGATCAGGCACCCGGTGGCTGCTGAGCCGATCTATACCGGCGAACCGCTGAACCTCTTTTCCGATGGCGGCGCGGCGAAGGGCGGCACGATGGTCTACAGCATGGAGCGGGACGGCGCCTACAGCGCGGCGATCCCCACGGCGACGGACGCGGGCACTTACAAGGTGTGGTATAAGGTCAAGGGCGACCTGACGCACAGCGACACCGATCCCATGAACACTTTTCCCTCGATCGGCAAGGCGCAGGCGGCGGTCGTGACCGCCCCGACGGGGTACACCCTGACCTACACCGGCGCCTCGCAGGCGCTGGTCACCGCCGGCGAGGCGGAGGGCGGCACGATGCGCTACAGCACGGAGAAGGACGGCGTCTACGACTCGGAAGTCCCCCAGGCGGCGTCTGCGGGCGACTATACCATCTGGTATAGGGTCTGGGGCGACAAGAACCACAAAGACACCGAGCCGCAGAGCGTCGCCGCCGCCATCATCAAGGAGCAGGCGAAGGTCGTGACCGCCCCGACGGCGAACGCGCAGACCTACACCGGCAGCCCGGTGGCGCTGCTCACCGCCGGCGAGGCGGAGGGCGGCACGATGGTCTACAGCATGGCGCAGCACGGCACCTATTCCCCGGACATCCCCATGGGGGAGGCTGCGGATACCTATACCGTCTGGTATAAGGCCGAGGGCGATGCGATGCACGCTGACTCCGAGCCGCAGAGCATCGAGGTGACGATTGCGCCCGCGGCGCTGCAGGCGGAATGGGCGCAGCTCTCCGATGCGGAGATGACCTATACCGGCGCTGCGCTGGAGCCGGGCGTGACCGTGACGTTCGGCGGCAGGGAGCTCGTCCCGGGCACGGACTATACCGTCGGCTATCAGGATAACGTGAGCGCCGGCGCGGCGAAGGCCGTGATCACCGGCATGGGCAATTTCACCGGCACGGCGGCCCTGCCGTTCACCATCCTCCCGGCGGATATCACGACCGCGGCGGTGATTCTGGACCGCGACGTCTTTACCTATACCGGCAATGCGGTCGAGCCGACCGTCCTCGTGCAGCTGGGCGGCTTCGGCGCGCTGACCGCGGGCACGGACTATACCGTTTCCTTCGTGAACAACGTGAATGCCGGCAAGGCGACCGTCATCGTCACCGGCGCGGGCAGCTTCACCGGAGCCGCCAGCGCGGACTTTATCATCCAGCCCAAGGCGCTGGAGGATGCGATGATCGACGAGATCCCGCCGCTGACCTATACCGGCGAGGCGATCACGCCCGCGCCGCAGGTGCATTACAATTCCCGCGAGCTCTTCGAGGGCGTCGACTTTGAATACGCGTACGAGAGCAATATCCACGCGGGCGAGAATACGGCGGCTGTGATCATCACCGCCGTTGAGGGCGGCAACTTCTACGGCTCTGCGCGCAGGCCGTTCACCATCCGGCGCGCGGACGCGGAGCTGGGGGCGAAGCTCGACCGCGAGGGCGGCGCGTATGTCTACGGCGAGGAGATCGTCGTGACGATGAAGCCGGAGGCGGCAAAGACGGACGGCGCGGGCCTGTATGCCCGGTCGGGCTACTATAACGCGCCGGAGCCGGACATGGCGTCGCTGTATGTGTATGATGTGGACGACGTCGGCAACCCGATCAAGCGGCATATCATCGAGTCCGTCGCGAAGGACCCGGAGACCGGCGTATACACCCTCACCTATGACACGACGAAGAAGGAGCTGCCCATCGGCAGCCATACGCTCATCACGATGTTTGCCGGCAGCGGCGATCTCCTCTTCGCGGAGAAGGAATTTGAGATCACCATCTCGCCCAAGCCGCTGACCGTGGAGAGCATCAGCGCGCAGGACCGCGTCTATGAGCCGGGCAACGACCGGGTGGACGTCACCAGCGTTGTGCTGAGCGGGATCGAGGGCAGCGACAACGTCGCGCCTGATGAGCAGGGCGTGACCGCGCAGCTGGCCAGCGACGCCGCGGGCTCCTACGTCGCGGCGAAGCTTGGCGCGCTCAGCCTGATGGGCCCGAACGCGGCGTATTACAGCGTCGCCGGCCCGCAGGAAGGCCAGGGGGAGACGCCGGTCATCCCGGCTGTGCAGATCATCCCCAAGGCGCTGACCGCCCCGACGGTTGAGCTCTCTCAGACTGCCTTCATCTACAGCGGCGCGGAGCAGAAGCCCGGCGTCACCGTCAGGGACGGGCGGACGGAGCTGACCGAGGGCGTCGATTACCAGATCACATGGCCGGAGGACTGCACCAGCGGCGGCACGAAGACGGTGCAGATCAGCTTCATCGGCAATTACAGCGGCGAAGCCGCCGCGGAGTACACGATCACCCCGTCGGACAGCAGCCTTGCCATCACCCTGAATCAGCCGGACGGCGTGTATACCTTCGGCGAGACGATCATCGTCACGGTGCATGCGCAGGTCGCAGAGCGCGCTGCGTCGCTTTTCCGCCGCGCGCAGACGGCGGGCGATGACACCATGGCGCTCTACTACGGCGATACGCTGGTGAGCGACATCGGCATCGGCGACGGCGAGTATGCCGCGTCGATCGATACGGCTGCGGCAGCCGCGCTCACGGAGGATATCCTTATCGGCAGCGTGACCTTCACGGCGCGCTTCTCCGGCAGCGGCAGCCTGAACGGCAGCGAGCAGGACTTCACCGTCACCATTCTGCCGACGGCGCTGACGCCCATCTCGGCGGAGGCGACCAGCCGTTATTATGCCGCGGGCGACAGCACGGTGGAGGTCACCGTCCTGATGCTTGCCGGCTATGCGGATGGCTGCGAGGATGCGCAGCCCGCCCTGCCGCTGACGGGCGACGTCGGCAGCGACGCAGCCGGCGCGTATGACATGCTGACGCTGGGCAGCGTCCCGCTTGCCGGCAGGTATGCGCCGTACTACACGGTTGATACCCCGGCTGACGTGCCTGCGGATGTGGAGATCTGGGGCGCGCCGGTCATCGACGGCGAGGACATGCGGCAGGTGAGCGTCACCGCGGGCGAGACTCTTCAGCTCAGCGTGAATGCGGAGGGCCGGGAGATCGCCTATGCGTGGTATGTGGTCGGCGAGGACGGCACGCCTGTCCGGCTCAGCGACAACGACCGCTGCACCGGCACGGACACGGACACCCTGACCATTGCGGGCGTTCCGCTTGACATGGACGGCCTTGTGTTCCGCTGCGAGGCCAGCAACGGCGCGGGCAGCGACACCGTCCGCTTCGCGCTGACCGTCGTCCCCGAGCAGACAGCCACGCCGGAGCCGACCGCTACGCCGATGCCGACCGCCACGCCCGAGCCCACGCCGGAGCCGAGGGACGACCTCCCGCAGACCGGCGACGCCAGCAGCCTCGCCCTCTGGGCGGCGATGCTCATGCTCTGCGGCGCGGGTGCGCTCGCGATGCGCAGGCGGGACGAGGCGTAAGCGCTGATCGCAGAACAGGATACGGACAATGAGCAGAAACGCGCGGGAGTGATCCCGCGCGTTTCTCGTTTCCCCTGATAAATGATAAACAGGACATGTATAACGCGAACGATGGACAAGAAATCGCAGAGAAGCTATAATAGCATTGTATAAAAAAGCAAGGAGACATGCGCGATGAATGCACAGCCGAAGGTATCTGTGGTGATCCCGGTATACAACGCGGATCAGTATCTGGAGGCATGCCTTGACAGCGTGCTGGGGCAGACGCTTACTGAGATCGAGGTCATCTGCGTGGACGACGGCTCCACGGATGATTCGCTGGCTATCCTGCGCGCCTATGAACAGCGGGACAGCCGCCTGACCGTGCTGCACCAGCAGAATCAGTATGCAGGCACGGCGCGCAACAAGGGCCTTGCGGCGGCGACCGGTGAGTATGTGATCTTTCTGGATGCGGACGATTATTTCGAGCCGAATATGCTGGAGGAGGCATACGAGACGCTGGAGCGCAGCGGGGCGGAGGTCTGCGTATTCGGCTGCAACCTCTATGATGTGCAGGAGAATACCTATAAGCCCTGCGCATGGGCCTTCCGCAAGGAGTTCTTCAGGCTGAACACCGTGTTCGACCCCCATCAGCCGCCGTATAGCGACAATATCTTCCGCATGTTCAGCGGCTGGGCATGGGACAAGATGTTCCGCCGCGATTTTGTGCTCAGGCACGGCCTGCTCTTTCAGGGGCTGCGTTCCACGAACGACATGTACTTCACCTATATCGCGCTGGCCAAGGCGGAGCGCGTGATCGCCATTGACAGAATCTTCGTCCATCAGCGCATCAACATCCCCACGTCCATCTCCAGCACGCGCGTGAAGTCGTGGGACAATTTCCTGATTGCGTTTGCCGCCATGAAGGAGGAACTCGTCCGCTGCGGGCTGTATGAGACCTATGCGAAGGCGTACCTGAATCTGTGTGCGAATCTCTCCCTCTGGCAGATGAACACCATGCACGGCGCGCCGTATGCGGACGCCTATGAGCACCTGAGGAAGACAGGCTTTGCGCAGCTTGGGCTTGTCGGGGCGAAGAAGGCGGATTTCTTTAACCCGAAGGAGTACGAGCAGATCCAGAGGATTCTCGCTGAGCCCATGCTCCCGGATGAGTTGGTCGTCGACGCGGACGCGCTCAATGCCCGTGCGCAGGATGTGCCCATGGTCTCTGTGATCATGCCCTCGCTGAATGTCGGCCGGTACATGCGCCAGTGCCTTAAGAGCGTGATGAACCAGACGCTGCGCGACATCGAGATCATCTGCGTGGACGCGGGATCGACGGATGGGACGCTGGAGATCATTGAGGAGTGCGCGGCGAAGGACAGCAGAATCCGCCTGATCCGCTCGGACCGCAAGAGCTATGGCTATCAGATGAATCTGGGCCTTGCGGCAGCGACGGGCAAATACATCGGTATCATCGAGACGGACGACTATGCGCCGGAGGATATGTATGCTATCCTGTATAGTGCGGCGGAGCAGTACGGCGCGCAGGTCGTCAAGGCGAACCATATCCGCACCTCTGAGGCGGGCGATGAATACACAGAGAGCCTTGCAGGCCTGCCGTACAACACGGTCTTCGCCCCGGAGGAGCGCCAGCATGTCTTCATGACCCCGCCCGCCATTTGGAGCGGTCTGTATCTGAGGGAGATGCTGGTGGACGGCGGCGTGCTGTTCGCCGAGACGCCGGGCGCGTCGTATCAGGATACGGGCTTTATCCTGAAGGTGTGGATGGCTGCGAAGCGCGTGCTGCTGCTCAGGCAGCCGCTGTACCGCTACAGGACGGACAACGAGAATTCCTCCGTCAAGTCTGGGGCTAAGGTGTACTGCCTGTGTGACGAGTTTGACTCTGTGCGGGAATACACGCTGGCGCACCCTGAGGCGGGGGAGAAGTTTGCGTCGATCCTCTTCAAGCGCAAGGGGCATGCCTATATCTGGAACTATAAGCGGCTGGCTGACGAATTCCGCCTTGACTTCCTGTATCATGTCCGCGAGGAGCTTCTGCGGGACGCAGGGGAGCGCCCGGAGGTGACGGATGTCCTGACGGGGTGGCCGGGGGATTTCATCCGGCAGGTGATGGATCTCCCGGAGCTGGTCTATTATGCCAATCGCGGCGAGATCCGGCCGGAGCAGCCTCCTGTGATCGCGCAGGCAGAGGCCTGCGATGCGCCGAGGCTGAGCATTGTCGTCTTTGACTATGACGGTGCGCAGTACAGCCTGAATACGGGACTGACGAGCCTTGTCAGGCAGACCATGCCCGAGATCGAGATCCTCTGCATCAGCGTGCAGGGCGAGAATCCCTCGGAGGAGATCATCCGCGCCTTTGCGCAGAAGGACGGGCGTGTCCGCCTGCTTGCGCCGGCGGCGACGAAGCGCGAGGCGTGGGAGCAGGCTCTGCGCGAGGCGAGGGCGGCGTATATTCTCCCGTTCAACGGCATGAACGTCCTCGCCCGGGACGCCGCGAGACGGATTATTGACCGGGCGGAGCAGAGCGGGGCGGATATGATCCCCTTCCACGGGTGGAGCTATGATCCCGTTCATCTGGATGCGCCAAGATCACTCTATTTCAATTCATGGGTGCTGCCCAAGGATGGGAGCAGAACCTTCGCGGATCTGGATCCGGCGAAGCGGATGACCTTCTTTAACTTTGAGATCTGGGCTGCCGCGTACCGCAGGGAGTTCCTTGCGGATGTGCTGGAGCGCCATCCCTCCGTCTGCCCCGACGTCCTCAGGCGCAATGTGCCCTTCGGGGTGGCGGCGGCGGTGTCCGCGCAGGGCATCGCGGCGATCCATGACCAGCTGCTGGTGTCCAACAGGGACGCTGTCCGCTATCATATGCAGGACAGGCTGGAGACTGTCGGGAATCTGGAGGGCGTGTATTCGGTCCTGCGGGCGGAGCTGCAGGAGGGAGACATCGAGGCGGAGTTCATTAATTTTGCGCTGCCGGTGATCAACAGCGCGCTGGATATGATCCCGGATCCGCTGAAACGGATGGAGCTGGCCGATATGCTGGACTGGTCGCCGATCGGCCTGCGCAGCCTGCTGCAGCTGCCTGAGCATGTATACCGCGATATCGAGCTGAGGGACAAGATCAGGGGCATCCTGCTTGCCCGTGAGTGGGTCGCGGATCAGGAGAGGATGAAACGGTCCGGGGTGTTCTCTGTTGTGCTGCCGTACCGCGGCCTGCAGAAGCCGAGGGTATCCGTCATTGTGCCGGCGTACAACACCGGGAACTATCTGGCGGAGTGCATTGACAGCATTCTTGGGCAGAGCCTTGCGGAGCTGGAGCTGATTCTGGTCAACGACGGCTCTTCGGACGGGTCTCTTGAGATCATGCTTGACTACGCGAAGAAGGATGAGCGTGTCTGCGTGATTGATCAGCCCAATGCGGGGCTGTCCAATGCGCGCAACCACGGCGTATCCGTGGCGCAGGGCGACTATATCCACTTCATCGACAGCGACGATATGATCGCGGCCGAGACGCTGGAGGAGCTTGCCGCCTGCGCGGACAAGGCGCAGCTGGATGCGGTCTTCTTTGACGGCGGCGTCTTCTCCAATGAGTTTGACGTAAGCGCGGCGCAGCGCTTCATGCGGCTGGATTACTACACCAGACGTCACGATTACAGCGCCGTCTGCACGGGACCGGAGTATATCGTCCGTACCGTGGGGAATGCGGAGTATCGTGCCAACGCATGCATGCAGATGATTCGGCGCGAAATGTGGCTGCAGCATAACCTCTGCTTCCGCAGCGGCATTGTCCACGAGGACAATCTGTATACGTTTGACATACTGGCGCATGCCAAACGTGTGTGTCATATCAATAAGCCGTATTATCGCAGAAGACTGCGCAGGGATTCGATCGTGACGCAGGCCGTCCGCTTCAAGCACAGCTATGGTTACTTTTCGTGCTATATGGGGATGCTGCAGATTCTGGACGGGCTGCAGGGGCTGACCGACCGGCAGGCAAGCGTAATGCGCACGGAGGCCGGCAAGTGCCTGAACAGTGCGATTATGAAGCTGCAGAGCGTGCCGGTGGAGGAACGGTTCTGCTTCTATGCGCTGCCGCCCGAGGAGTGCAGCGCATTCCAGAGCCTCGTCTATCGCCCGGCAAAGGCCGAGATGGAGCGCGCAAAGGCAAGCGAGCAGGCCAAAAAGGCAGCGGAAGAGGCCGACCGCCTCAAGCGCCAGATGAGCAGCGACTCCGCGAGGATGAAGCAGGAAGAGCAGCGGCTCAAGGGCGAAAGCATCCGTCTGAAGAGCGAGGCGGAGAAGCTGAGGAGCGGAATGGATCAGCTCAGAGGCGAGGCTCAGGCGCTGAAGGGTGAAAACAGTCAGCTCAGGAGCGAAACAGATCGGCTGAAGGGCGAAAACAGCCGCTTGAAGAGCGAGACGGAGAAGCTGAAGAGCGGAATGGATCAGCTCAGAGGCGAGGCTCAGACGCTGAAGAGCGAAAACGGTCAGCTCAGAAGCGAGGCCGGGGAGCTGAGGCGCGAATCCGAAAGGCTCAGGCGCGATATCCGGGCGCTGAAGCGCGAGATCCGCGAGCTGAAGAGCCAGGAAAGAAAGCTGAGGAGCGACCTGCGGAGCATCCGCGGCTCCGTCTCCTTCCGGGTTGGCCGCGTGCTGACGGCGATCCCGAGGAAGGCGAGGGAGATCCTGCGCGGGATCAGGCGCTGGTGACCCTCTATGCCAAGAACCTGAGGGTCAACCGCCTGAGCGGCAAGAACCATCCCACATGGCATTACAAGATCTATCTGAGGGAGGATCACGGCGTTGGCTTCCAGATGGAGGAGCTGCAGTTTGTGCGTTTTCTCGCGGACGGCAATTCCGACACGAAGGTCTACGATGCGGCGGAGATCGCGCGCATCAACCAGACCTCCCATCTCAACGGCTACGGCCTGATGATGTTCAGCGAGGGCTATACGCCCAAGGACAGCAGGCCGTCTCATCCCACGAGACTGGGCGTGATGCTCAGGGGAAAGGACGATGGCGGGCAGGCTCATGCCTTCACCATGTACATTCCCCTTGATCCCTATGTGCAGCCCTGAGGCATCCCCCTTTCTGGACTGTTTCCCGATCAACGGACACGAAAATAAGAGCCTGTTATAGAATTACGTGACATTACGCGGCCTTGCTCCTGATTTCAACAGGAGTGAGGCCGTCTTTTAAGTTAATACGTTCGTAGTTGTAGAAATGAATGTA